>NZ_JBEZMA010000033.1:0-80174 GCF_040652415.1 Streptomyces sp. NPDC048255 | reverse complement strand
CCGGGGGGGGCCCCCCCCGCGCGTCCTCGCGGGGGCCCCCGGGGGGGGGGGGGGGGCCCGGGGGGGGGGGGGGGGGGGGGGGGGGGGCGCGGGGCCCCCCCCCCCCGCCGGTGGTCCATGATCGCTTGAGTGCCGCCGCCCGCCCCCGAGTTCCGGGGTCGTGGCCGGAAGTGGCCGGGGGCATGGCAGGCTTGGGGGCATGGCCGCTCAGATCTGTCCCAGCATCCTGTCCGCAGACTTCGCACGCCTCGCCGAGGAGGCGAAGGCCGTCGAGGGGGCCGACTGGCTCCACGTCGACGTGATGGACAACCACTTCGTCCCCAACCTGACGCTCGGCATGCCCATCGTGGAATCGCTGAGCCGGGCCACGGACATCCCGCTGGACCTCCACCTGATGATCGAGGACCCGGACCGCTGGGCCCCGCAGTACGTGGAGGCCGGCGCGGGCTCGGTCACCTTCCACGCCGAGGCCGCCGCGGCGCCCGTACGGCTGGCGCGGGAGATCCGGGCGAAGGGGGCGCGGGCGTCCATGGCCCTCAAGCCGGCGACGCCGATCGAGCAGTACGAGGACATCCTCCCCGAGCTCGACATGCTGCTGATCATGACCGTCGAGCCCGGCTTCGGCGGCCAGCCCTTTCTGGACATCATGCTCCCCAAGATCCGCCGGACCCGTGAGCTGATCTCCAAGCACGGTCTGGAGCTGTGGCTCCAGGTGGACGGCGGGGTCTCGGCCTCGACCATCGAACGCTGTGCCGAGGCCGGCGCCGACGTGTTCGTGGCGGGCAGCGCGGTCTACGGAGCGGTCGAGCCGTCGGCCGCCGTGCGCACGCTGCGTGAGCAGGCGGATGCGGCGATCGCCGTCGCGCCGTGGGCTTGCGACCACTGAGCCAAGGGTTGATGAACAGCTCGGTGAACGGGAGCTGTCCGGGCTGATCAACTGTCGTCGGATCTGACAGGATGAACGGCGAGTCGAGAGTGTGAACACGAGAGTGTGAGCAGTGAGGAGAACGCGGTGTCTGCAATGTCGGCGGGACGGTCAGCCCTGCGGATGGGACCCGCGGAGCTGGTGCAGGCGGCGGCCATGGCCCGCCGCTTCTACCTGGAGGGCAAGTCCAAGATCCAGATTGCCGAGGAGTTCGGCGTGAGCCGCTTCAAGGTGGCCCGGGTGCTGGAGACCGCCCTCGAGCGCGACCTCGTACGGATCGAGATCCGGGTGCCCGCCGAGCTCGATGCGGAGCGCTCCGACGCGCTGCGCGCCCGGTACGGGCTCCGGCACGCCGTGGTGGTGGAGTCCCCGGCCGACGCCACCGAGGACGCGCCCGACCCCGAGAACCTCGGGGCGGTCGCGGCCGATCTGCTGGGCGAGCTGGTCAACGAGGGCGACGTACTGGGTCTGGCGTGGGGCAGGTCGACCATCCACATGGCCGCCTCCTTGCACAGGCTGCCGCCCTGCACCGTCGTACAGCTGACGGGCGTCTACGACGCGGGGACCGCCGAGCGGGGCTCCGTGGAGGCCGTACGGCGTGCCGCGCAGGTCTCCGGCGGGGACGCGCACCCCATCTACGCGCCGATGCTGCTGCCTGATCCGGCCACCGCGGCCGCGCTGCGCAGCCAGACCGGGATCGCGCGGGCCTTCGAATACTTCGACAAGGTGACCGTGGCGGCCGTCTCCATCGGCTCGTGGGAGCCGGGGATCTCGACCGTCCACGACATGCTGACCGACGAGGAGCGGGCCCACTACGCCTCGCTGGGCGTCGCGGCCGAGATGTCCGCGCACCTCTTCGATTCCGAGGGCCGGCGGGTCGGCCGGGACCTGGGCGAGCGGTGCATCACCGTCGAGGCGGACCGGCTGCGGCGGATCCCCGAGGTCGTGGCGATCGCGGGCGGGCTGCGCAAGGCCTCGGCGATCGGGGCGGTGCTCCGCTCGGGGCTGGTGACCAGCCTGGTCACCGACACGGCGGTCGCCGACTACCTGCTGACGGAGTCGGCCCCCGGGCTGCGGCCGGCGCTGGAGCGGGCCGATCCGGACACGGACGCCGCGTAGTACGGGCTGACGGGGCAGCGTAGGGGCGGCGGGGCCGTCCGGGGACGCGCGGAGACGCACGGGGGACGGACGCGGTCTGCTGCGGTCTGCCGCGGTTTGTCGCGGCCTGTACGGGGACCAGTCGCGGCCCGTCCGGGGGACCAATGGGGTCTGACGAGGACCGACCGGACGGATCGGGCCCGCGGGCGGGCCGACCGGTCGCCGCTGGGGCGGATGGTGCCGGAATTGAGATCCGAACGGCGGACCGCGCGGCGCCCTGCGGGGCGCATACTGGTTCCAATGACAAAGTCAGCAGTACCTCGCCGCCATTTGCCGTCCAGCCCGTTCAAGGCCCCCGTGGAACCGCCGCTCCGGCAGTTCAGCGTCGGCGACCGGGTCACTCACGATGAGCACGGTCTCGGCCGTGTCGTCGGAATCGAGGAGGGGATCGCTGTTCTCGTCGACTTCGGGTCGGTCCAGAAACGAATCCTGAGCCCGTACACCAAGATGGCCGCCCTCTGAGGTCATCGGGCGATTCGCGAGCGAATCGGATATTTGGCACGATCGGTGCATGATCTTCCGGAACGTGCCCCGATCGTTGCTGCGTTTGCTGGGGGCCGTGTTCCTCTGCGCCGCGCTGGTCGGTGCGGTGGGCTGCGGTGGGAAGACACCCGCGCCTGCCGCCGCCAGCACCAGTGCCGGCCTGACCGCGGGTCCCGGCACCGCTGAGCCCACGGGTGGGTCGGCCACGCCCCGGTGGGCCGAGGGGATGGCCACCGTACGGGCCGACGCGCTGCCCCGCGAGGCCCGGGACGTACTCGCGCTGATCGACAAGGGCGGCCCGTACCCGTACCGGCAGGACGGGACCGTCTTCGGGAACTTCGAGCGGATCCTGCCCCGGCAGAAGCGTGGCTACTACCACGAGTTCACGGTGCGCACGCCGGGGGAGCGGGACCGCGGGGCCCGGCGGATCGTGACGGGTCAGGGTGGGGAGTTCTTCTACACGGACGACCACTACGAGACCTTCAAGGCGGTTCTCCGATGAGCCTGGACCCGCAGTCGCTCGCCCCCGCGCTCGCCGCCGCCGAAGAGGCCGGCTGGAGCACCGTGCGGCTGGACCTGGACGGGGTGCGCACCAAGGCGGAGCTGATGCGCCGGTGCGGGGACGCCTTGCGGCTGCCGGAGTGGTTCGGCGGGAACTGGGACGCGCTGGCGGACGCGCTGCGGGATCTGTCGTGGCTGCCGGATGCGGAGGGGCGGCTGGTGGCCGTGACCTCGTGGCGCGGGTACGCCGCCGCGCGGCCGGGCGACTGGGAGATCCTGCGGGAGGTCCTGGAGGAGGCGGTGGATTTCTGGCGGGGGGTGGGGGGCTCGGCGCCGCCGTTGGCTGTGCTGGTGGCTGAGCCGGAGCCGGAGCCGGAGCCGGAGCCTGGGCCTGGGCCTGGGCCGGTTGCCGGGGCTCCGCCCCGGACCCCGCGCGGCAAGCGCCGGCGGGGCTGACGAGATCGGGGGCTCCGCCCCCGGACCCCCGCGCCTCAAACGCCGGCGGGGCTGGGTTTGCCCCGGTGGGGCTGGAGTTGCCCCCGGTGGGGCTGGGTTTGCCCCTGGCAGGGCTGGAGTTGCCTCCGGCGGGTGGAATTGCCTGGCGGCGCCGGATTGCCCGGGGGCCGGTGGGTGCGTCCCGGGCCCCTTGGTCCGGCAGGGGCCCGGGGCGCGGGTCAGTCCGTGGGTGTCTTCGGGATCCACGGTGGGGTCTGGCCCCAGGACCAGACCGGGATCTTGGCCGCGTCGACCGGGGGCGGGTTGGGGCCGGAGTAGATCAGGGCCATCCGGGTGCCCCACTCGATGTAGTAGGCGAACACGCCGCGGAACTCGGGGTCCGTCGGGAGGCCGACCTCGTCGGCCGTGTCCATGAGCAGGTCCACCCAGCGGCGGCGCTGCTTCTCGGTGATCGCGCGGCCCAGGTGCTTGGTGGCCATGTGCTGGTGGCCGCCGTGGTGGGCGGAGTAGTCCGACGGGCCGCCGAACACCTCCGAAAGCCAGACCGCGACGTGCTGCGGGTGCTCGGAGTCCATGCCCGCGAAGACCGGGGCCAGGATCTCGTCCTGCAGGGCGTGGGCGTAGAAGGCGTCGGTGAGGCGGTCCATCGCCTCCGCGCCGCCCATCCACTCGTAGATGGTGGGTGTCGTGCTCATGGTTATCCGGCGGCCTTTCCGGTGCCCGCGACCTCGGTCACCGTGTAGTGCTGCATCTCTTCGATGGCCGTCACGTACGGGCGGATCGCGCTGAAGAACGCCGGGAAGTGCTCGCCCTTGCGGAAGCCGTTGAGGTGGGCGTCGACCGAGGTCCAGCGGATGCGCAGGATGTAGCGCTCCTTCTCCTCCTCGCAGCGGGCCAGTTCGTAGTCGATGCACTCGGGCGAGGCGGCCAGGGCCTCGGCCGCCCGGGTGTACGCGCTCTCGAAGGCCGGCTGTTCGTCCAATGCGATCCGGTAGCGGATGTATTCGACGGTCGTCGTCATGGTGCGTGCCTCTCCCTGGGTGTTGGTCCTGGCCAGCCTTACGCGATCATGCGCGGCCGTGGGGCGGATTCCTCATTCGGAGGCGGACTTCCTGGAGTCGGCGCCGTCGGACACGTCCGGACCCTGTGCGCGGACCTGCCTGACCTTGTCCAGGGAGTCGCGCAGCTCGGTCAGCCAGGTGTCCGTGTTGGCCCCGACGAGGCGCACGCACCAGGCCAGGGCGTCGGCCCGGCTGCGGGCCACGCCGCCGGCGACCAGGGTGTCGAGCACCTGGCGCTCGGACTGGCGCAGCCGGGTCATCACCGGGACGGCGAGGTGGGTGAAGAGGGTGGTCTCCTCGCCCACCCGCACGCCCCAGGCGACCTTGCGGCGGTACAGGGCCTCGGCCTCGCGGGCCACCTCGATGCGCTGTTCGCGGGTGCGTTCGCGGAACTCCTTGACCGACTCGGTCGCCGGGACGGCCCCGACGACCGTGATCTCCTCGCGGTCGACCGTGACCGAGACGAGGGACTCGTAGACGTCCACCGGCAGGCGCTCGGCGAACCACGCGCGGAGCTGTTCGCTCTGTTCGGCTGTAATCATGTAATTAACGTTGCATCCGTTGCGGGCATGATCGCAAGGGACGCAACGCTGATTACGCTCTCAGCCCATCGAGCGGTAGCGGTGGATCAGGGAGACCGCCATCGCCCCCTCGCCGACGCCGGAGGCGACCCGCTTCACGGAGTGGGCCCGGACGTCGCCCGCGGCGAAGACGCCGGGGACGCTCGTCTCCAGCGGGTAGGGGGCGCGTTCCAGGCTCCACTCGGCCGGCAGCTCGCCCCCGTTCGCGATCAGGTCCGAGCCGGTGAGGACGAAGTCGTGGTCGTCGCGTTCCACGACGCCCGCGAGCCAGTCGGTGTGCGGGCGGGCGCCTATGAAGGTGAACATGAAGCGGGCCGGGATCTCCCGGTCCTCGCCCGTGTCCGCGTCGTGCAGGGTGATCCGCTCCAGGTGCTCGTCGCCGGCCAGGGAGACCACCGTGGTGCGGACCCGCACCTCGATGTTCGGGGTGCGGTCGATCTCGTCGATCAGGTAGCGGGACATGCTCGCGTCCAGGGACTGCGCCCGCACCAGGATCGTCACCCGGGCCGCGTACTTGGCGAAGTGCACGGCCGCCTGGCCCGCCGAGTTGGCCCCGCCCACGATGAACACGTGCTGCGAGATGCAGGCCGAGCTCTCCGTGGTCGCCGCGCCGTAGTACAGGCCGGCCCCCTCGAAGCGGTCGGCGCCGGGGGCGTCCAGGCGGTTGTACGAGACCCCGGTCGCCAGCAGCACCGTCTCCGCGCTGATCTCCGTGCCGTCCGCCAGCGTGAGGATCTTCGCCGGGTCGTCCCGGGTCAGGGAGACCACCTCCACCGGGTGCAGGATCTCGGCGCCGAACCGGGAGGCCTGGATGGTGGCCCGGCGGGTCAGGTCCCCGCCCGAGAGGCCCGAGGGGAAGCCGAGGTAGTTCTCGATCAGGCTGGAGGTGCCGGCCTGGCCGCCCGGGGCGCGGGAGTCCAGCATCAGGGTGGACAGGCCCTCGGAGGCCGCGTACACCCCGGCCGCCAGGCCCGCCGGGCCCGCGCCCACGATGACGCACTCGTAGTGCGGGCGGGAGGCGGTGGTGGCCAGGCCGAGGCGCTGGGCGAGCTCCGTGTCGGTCGGGGCGGAGAGGACCGTGCCGTCCGGGAAGCGGACCAGCGGGAGCGCGGCGTCGGGCTGGGCGGCGGCGATCACGGTCAGCGCCTCGGGGTCCCGCTCCACGTTGAGGAAGCGGAACGGCTGGCCGTTGCGGGTGAAGAAGTCCCGGACGGCGTGGGTGCCGGGGGAGACCAGGTGGCCGGCGACGATGATCCCGTCGTACGCCGGGCGGTAGGTGGCCAGCCAGTCCGACAGCAGGTCGTCCAGGACCGGGAAGAGCCGCTCGTGGGGCGGGTCCCAGGGCTTGAGCAGGTAGTAGTCCAGCCGGACCCGGTTGATGGCGGTGATCGCCGCGTCCGTCTCCGCGTACGCCGTCAGCAGCACGCGGCGGGCGTCCGGGAAGCGGCTGACCGCCTCCAGCAGGAACTCCACGCCGGTCACGTCCGGCATGCGCTGGTCCACCAGGAACAGGGCCGGGTCGTGCCCGCGTTCGTCGAGGGAGTCCAGGATCTTCAGGGCGTCGGCGGCCGAGGAGGCGCCGAGCACCCGGTAGCGGTCCCCGTACGCGCTGCGCAGGTCGCGGCGTACGGCCCGGAGCACCTGGGGGTCGTCGTCCACGGCGAGGATGACGGGCTTGCGGTTCTCCGCGCGTTCGGCGTCGGCGCGGGCCACCGATGCGGCGGTGGGCGCGGCGGTGGGGGCGGCGGCGCGCTCCGCGGGCGCACTCATGCCGGGTCCAGCATCAGCTGGTCGGCGTAGCACCAGGCCCAGTCCTCACCGGGCTCGTGGGAGGCCGCGATGGGGTGGTCGGTGGTGCGGTGGTGCCGGGTGGCGTGACGGTTCTTCGAGGAGTCGCAGCACCCGACGTGCCCGCAGCTGAGGCACATCCGCAGGTGCACCCAGCTGTCACCGGTGACGAGGCACTCCTCGCAGCCCTCGGTCCCCGGTTTCACCGGACGTATCTGATCGATGTGTGTGCACAACAGGTCCATCGTCATCGTCCCCGTCCCTCTCCTCGTGCTCGTCCCCTGCGTCTCGCGCCCCGTGAATCACGCTCGTCAGACCATAGGGCGGGGCCCCGGTAATGGTTCAGTGATTCGGCCGAAGTCAGGTAGTCCTGGAGCTACTTCATGATGTCGGCGGACGACTACCTGAAGTGGTGCCATGACCTTGGCTTCTACCTCACGAAGTCGCACACCGGCGCTTTGACGCGGGCACCCGGCACGGCCAGTGTGGTGGACGCCAACGACAACAGGCGGCGCCTGGAGGAATACGTGAGCAGAAAGATTCTGGTCATTGTCTCCGAACACGGTTACTGGGCCGAAGAACTGATAGGGCCCGTATCCAAGTTCGATGAGCGGGGCTACGAGGTCATATTCGCCACGCCGACCGGAAAGCGTGCGCACGCTCTCCCGCCGAGCCTCGACGCGAACTACATCGACCCCCCGCTGGGACGCTCGGTCACCACCGAGGAGAACGCCCGGCTGGGGCGGGAGTTCGAGCAGTCGAGCCGGCTGGACTCGCCGCTCGACATCGAGGCGTGGGTGCCCGAGCGCCCGTACACGAGCGACGAGGGCTACCTGCGCAAGCTGGAGCAGTACCACCGCGATCTGGACAAGCTCGACGCCGACATCGCCGGGTACGACGCGATCCTCATCGTCGGCGGCAGCGGCCCGATCGCCGACCTCGCCAACAACGAGCGCGTGCACGCCCTGATCCTGGCCTTCAAGAAGGCCGGCAAGGTCGTGGCCGCCGAGTGCTACGGGGTCGCCTGCCTGGCGTTCGCCCGGGACTGGAGCGACCGCAAGAGCATCATCTGGGGCAAGCACGTGACCGGCCACTGCAAGGAGTACGACTACAAGGACGGCACCGGATTCCTCGGTACCGACTTCAACATGGGGCCGCCGCCGTACCCGCTGGAGTACATCCTGCGCGATGCGACGGGCCCGCGCGGCGCGTACCACGGGAATTTCGGCAAGCCGGTCTCGGTCATCGTCGACTTCCCCTTCGTCACCGGGCGTTCCACCCCCGACTCCTATCTCACGGGGCAGAAGATCGTGGAAGTCCTGGAAAACGGTCTCACCCGTTACGGCTGGTAATACCGGAGGGCGCAGGACCGACGGAGAGATGAGGGGGAGTTCGATGAATACCGGAGCCACTCCCGGACGGGAAAGGCTGATCGAGCAGTTCAAGGCCGACGGCCTGAATGTGATGTTCGGAAATCCGGGGACGGTGGAACAGGGATTCCTCGACGCCGTCGACGCGGCGGAGGACTTCCAGTACGTCCTCGCCCTCCAGGAGACCGTGGCCGCCGGCATCGCCGACGGGTACGCCCGGGCCACCGGCGGCGCGGCCCTGCTCCAGCTGCACTCCGGAGTGGGGCTGGGCAACGGCATCGGGATGCTTTACCAGTCGCTGCGCGGCCACACCCCGCTCGTCGTGGTCGCCGGTGACGCCGGGGTGCGCTACGACGCCATGGACGCGCAGATGGCGTCCGACCTGGTGGCGATGGCCAAGCCGGTGACCAAGTACGCGACCCGGGTCACCGACCGGCACTCCGTGCTCCGCACCATCCGGCGGGCCGTGAAGATCGCGCTCACCCCGCCCCGCGGGCCCGTGTTCGTGGCGCTGCCGATGGACGTGCTGGACGAGCTCAACTCCGAGCCCGTCCTGCCCGCCGCGGTGCCGCTCACGGACGTGGCCCCCTCGCCGGCCTCGGTGGGGCGGGCGGCCGAGCTGCTCGCCTCCGCCGAGAAGCCGGTGGTCCTCGTCGGGGACGGGGTCGCGCTCTCCGGGGCGCAGGCCGAACTCGTCGCCGTCGCCGAGCTGCTGGGCGCCGACGTGTACGAGGTCGACTCATCCGAGGTGAACATCGCGGCCTCGCACCCGCTGCGGCGCGGCCAGACCGGCCACATGTTCGGCCCCCACAGCAAGGAGCTGGTCGGGGACGCCGACGGGGTGCTGATCGTCGGCACCTATGTCTTCCCGGAGGTGTTCCCCGAGCTGGAGAGCCCCTTCCGGGCGGACGCGAAGGTCGTCCACATCGACCTCAACGCCTACGAGATCGCCAAGAACCACCCCGTGGACCTCGGCCTCGCCGCGGATCCCAAGCAGGCGCTGCGCGCGCTGGCCGGCGTACTGGAACACCGGCTCACCGCGCAGCAGCGGGCCGCCGCGGCCGCCCGGCTCGACGTACGGACCCGGGACCGGGCCCGCGACGCGCGGGCGGCCACGGACGACGGCACGCCCATGGCCGTCTTCCTGAAGACCCTGGCCGAGCGCACCGGCAGGAACCTGATCGTCTTCGACGAGGCGCTGACCACCTCCCCGCTGGTCACGAAGTACCTGCCGCCGGAGCGGCCGGGCGACTACCACCTCACCCGGGGCGGTTCGCTGGGCGTGGGCTTCCCGGGCGCGGTCGGGGCCAAGCTGGCCCGGCCGGACCGCCTGGTCGTCGGGTTCGCGGGCGACGGCGGGTCGATGTACACGTACCAGGCGCTGTGGACCGCCGCCCGGCACGGCATCGACGCCAAGTTCGTGGTCTGCAACAACCGCAAGTACCGGCTGCTGGACGACAACATCGCCCAGTACTGGCGGGAGCGGGACATTCCCGAGCACGGCTTCCCGGGCTCCTTCGACCTCTCGCACCCCGAGATCGACTTCGCCGGGCTGGCCCGCTCGCTCGGCGCCGGCGGGACGCGGGTGGAGAAGCCGGACGAGGCGGTCGCCGCCGTGGGCCGGATGCTGGACCACCCCGGTCCCTTCCTCGTCGACATCCAGATCTGACCAGAGCAGTCACGCAGCACGGACACGGAACAGGAGGAGACCGCATGCCCGCCGAGCGGCAGTTGACCGAGGAAGCGATCCGCAGTTTCGCCGAGAACTGGTACGTCGCGCTGGACCGGCACGTGGGACCGGCCGAGGTGCTGGCCATGATCACCGAGGACCTGGAGTTCAAGGTCCCGGAGGACACCTTCCTCGGACACGAGGGCTTCGGCCGCTGGTACACGGCCGTCACCAACCGGTTCTTCGACGAGGTGCACACGGTCACGAAGGTGGAGCCGGTCATCGAGGGCGACCGGGCGATCGTCCGGGTCCTCGTCAACTGGCAGGCCAAGATCTGGGACCCGCCGGCCGCCCGCAGCCAGTGGCTCGGCTTCGACGCCGACCAGACCTGGACCGTCGTGGCCGGCCCGGACGGACCGCTGATCAAGCAGTACACCGTCAACGACCTGGCGCCGATGCCCGGTTCCGGCTCCCTCTGACCGCCGGCGAAGGAGAAGCGACGATGACCGAAGTGACGCGTGAGCGGGTCCAGGCGGCCTACGCCGCCCTCGGCTCCGGCGACCGGGCGCGCATCCTGGAGTACTACTCCGAGGACCTGCGCTGGCTGGTGCCCGGCAACCACCCGCTCGCCGGCTGGTACGAGAGCCTGGACGCCTTCCTGGAGCTGATGGGGCAGACCCACAAGCTCACGGGCGGCAGCTTCCGGATGGACCTGGAAGCGGTCCTCGTCGGCGAGGACTGCAGCGCCGACGTCTGCCGCAACGTCGCCCTGCGCGACGGCGCCGACCAGGCGAGCCGGTCCCCGTACGAGCGGATGGACTACCCGGTCTTCCACTTCATGCGGTGGCAGGACGGCCGGATCGTCGAGGGCCGCGACGGGCTCTTCGGGGACACGGCCTCCGCCTTCAGCCAGTTCTGGGCGCCCTTCGCGCCCGACGGAACCCGCAGGGACCGATAGGGGGATGAGCGCGATGGACGCGAAGCAGATCCTGCAGAAGTACTACGAGTACGCCAACGCCGGGGACTGGGACCGCTGGTGCGACCTGTTCGCCGACGACCAGGTCATGGACGAGCAGCTGGCCGGACACATCGAGGGCCTGGAGGTGCTGCGCTCGATGATGAAGGGCATGGGCACCATGTACCGGGTCTTCCGGAACGAGCCCGTGCACTTCATCGTCGACGGGGAGAAGGCCGCGGCCGTCTCCCACCTGACCGCCGTCAGCGCCTCCGGCGAAGCCATCGAGGCCGAGGTCATGAACTTCTTCCGGATCGTGGACGGAAAGATCGCCTACATGGCGAACTACCACGACACCGTTCCCTTCCAGGTGCTGAGCCAGGGCTGAGGGGGGAACTCGTGGGCGTCTCCGAGACCGAAGAGTACGACTACATCGTCGTGGGATCCGGCACCGCGGGCAGTGTCCTGGCCAACCGGCTCTCCGAGGACCCGGACGTCTCCGTCCTCGTCCTGGAGGCGGGCGGCTCCCGGATCCCGCCCGAGGTGGACGACCCGTCCTCCTGGTACAAGCTGCTCGGCGGGCCCGTGGACTGGGGCTACACCAGCGTCCCGCAGCCGGGCCTCGACGGCCGCCGCACCTACGAACCGCGCGGCAAGGCCCCCGGCGGCAGCAGCAACCTCTACATCATGATGCACATCCGCGGCCACGCCTCGGACTTCGACAACTGGGCGTACCAGGGCGCGGCCGGCTGGGCGTACGAGGACGTGCTCCCGTACTTCGCCCTGCTGGAGGGCCAGGAGGACGCCACCGCCGCGACCACCGGGACCCGGGGGCCGCAGCGGATCACCAACGCCGGGCTGCACGGCCCCAACCCGGTCTCCCGCGCCTTCATCGACGCCTCCGTCGAGCTGGGCCACCAGGAGATCGCCGACTTCAACACCGACGGGCCCCGGCGCGGCCTCTTCGGCACCGGCTGGCACCACATCGACGTGGCCGACGGGCGCCGCCAGGGCACCCTCGCCTCCTACCTGGAGCCGGCGCTCAAGCGCGCCAACCTGACCCTGCGCACCAGTGCGCAGACCACCCGGCTGCTCTTCGACGGGGACACCTGCACGGGCGTCGAGTACGTCCAGCTCCAGGCCCCCGCCACGCTTTCGGGCAGCGACGTCCCGGGCCGGACCGTGCGCGACGGCCACAGCGCCGCGCAGACCCCCGGGGCGCACACCGTACGGGCCCGCCGGGAGGTGGTCGTGGCGGCCGGGGCGATCGAGTCCCCGAAGCTGCTGCTCCTCTCCGGCATCGGCCACCCCGAGCAGCTGCGCGAGCACGGCATCGCGGTCACGGCCGCCCTGCCGGGCGTCGGAGAGAACTTCCACAACCACGTCCTGACCGGGCTGATGGCCGAGGTCACCCAGGAGCTCCCGCCCCCGGCGCAGAACCTGTCGGAGAGCGCTCTGTTCCTGTCCTCGCAGCCCGGGCTGCCGGCGCCGGACCTGCAGATCGCCTTCGTCCACGTGCCCTTCGACGTGATCGTCGGCCAGGACCACCCGAACACGGTGTCCATCCTGCCGGGCGTCGTACGGCCGGTCTCTCGCGGCTGGATCCGGCTGGCGAGCGCCGACCCGCTGGCCCACCCGCTGATCCACCCGAACTACCTGGGCGACCGCTGGGACCTGGAGCGGATGGTGCAGGGCGTGAAGATCGCCCGGGAGATCTTCGCGACCTCCGCCTTCTCGCCCTGGTACAAGCAGGAGCTCCAGCCCGGACCCGGTTACGTGAGCGACGACGACCTGCGGACCTTCGCGAAGCAGAAGTCGGAGAGCTACCACCACCAGGCCGGCTCCTGCCGGATGGGCATCGACGACCTCTCGGTCGTCGACCCCGAGCTGCGGGTGCACGGCGTACGGAACCTGCGCGTCGTCGACGCCAGCGTGATGCCCGCGGTCCCGTCGGGCAACTGCCACACCGCCATCGCGATGATCGCCGAGCGCGCGGCGGACTTCCTGAAGGGGGTGTCCCGTGCCTGACGTCGTCCTGCGCGAGGGCGCGCTGTCCGGGACCCGCATCGCGGTCCTGGTCGAGAGCGACTTCTACGAGCCGGAGATCTTCTACTACCAGCACCGGTTCGCGGAGGAGGGCGCCGAGGTCGACTTCCTGACCCGGCTGTGGGGCAACGACTCCATCACCTTCTCCGGCCACGAGTACCGGGCGCCCTTCACCGCCAGCCGGTCCCTGGAGGGGCTGAGCGACGAGGAGCTGCGCCGGTACGCGGCGCTCATCGTGCCCTCGGGCATGGTGGCCGACCGGCTGCGCTACACGGAGGACGTGGACCAGCTGGCCCCGGCGACGGAGCTGCTGCGCCGGGCCTTCGAGGAGCCGACGGTCCTCAAGGGGATCATCTGCCACGGCATGTGGCTGGCCTCCTCGATCCCGGGCAAGGTGCGCGGCCGCAAGGTGGTGTGCCACAACAACCTCATCGGTGACGTCCGCAACATGGGCGCGCAGTACGTGGACGAGGACGTGGTGGTCGACGGGGACCTGGTCACCGGCCGCACCGGCGCCCACCACCACCTCTTCGCCCGCCGGATCATCGAGCTGGTCGCGGCCGGACGGGGCCGGGGGGCCGGCTGATGCCGGGCCCGATGGTCTGGTCGCACGTGGGCCTGAACTGCACCGACCAGAAGACCACCGAGGAGTTCTACACCCGGTACTTCGGCTTCACCCGGGCCCGGGTGGTCGACCTCGGGGAGGCCCAGATCGTGTTCCTGCGCAAGGGGGACGCGTACCTGGAGCTCTTCGCGGCCGGCGCCGAACCGGCCCGCGAGGCGCACGACGACGGGCCGCAGGCCCCGGGCCGGATGCGCCACCTGGCCTTCCAGACCGACGACGTGGACGCGTTCCTGGCATCGCTGGGGGACGCGGCCGAAGTGACCCTGGGTCCGCTGGACTTCGACGACTTCATCTGCGGGTGGCGGACCGTGTGGGTCCGCGATCCCGACGGGGTGATCGTCGAGGTCAGCCAGGGGTTCGAGGACGACCGCTCTCACGAGGGCTCTCACGACAAGGACGGTGCATGACATGGCGGACGCTGTGAGCTTCTCCTTCTCCGACACGATCGCCGGATACGTCGACCGCTTCGACTCCGGTTCGCGCGTGCTGCGGCTGAAGACCTCCGACGGCCGGACGTTCGACGTCTCGCTGGCCGGCGACCCGAGCGCGGAGCTGGTCCGCAACCTGGAGGAGCCGTACATCGACGCCTCCGGGCACATCGACGAGATGCTCTCCCCGGGCCGGTTCCTCTTCGTCTACGGCGTCCACTACCCGGAGCAGGGCGGGCGCTTCGACGCCAAGCGCCTGGTGTTCCTGGGCCGCGGCGCCGAGGACTACCGCTTCGAGGAGCCCAGCTGGTGGATCAAGCAGATCGAGTCGCTGGCCGACTTCTACAAGCGGGCCCAGTTCGGCGACGGGCCGGTGGACTTCACCGAGTACCGCACCGAGATCCGGCTCGGCGGCGACAAGACCGCCAGCCACGTCCAGGAGACCGACACGATCTCCCGCCTGGTCTACGGCATGGCCTCGGCCTACCTGCTGACCGGCAAGGACGAGTACCTGGAGGTCGCCGAGCGCGGCACCGAGTACCTGCGCAAGCACATGCGGGTGGTGGACAGCGAGGAGGACGTGGTCTTCTGGTACCACGGCATCAGCGTCGACGGGGACACCGAGCGCAAGCTCTTCACCTCGGAGTTCTCCGACGACTACGACGCGATCCCGATGTACGAGCAGATCTACGCCCTGGCCGGCCCCATCCAGACGTACCGGGTCACCGGTGACATCCGGATCAAGAACGACGCGGACGCCACCATCCGGCTGTTCGACAAGTTCTTCTTCGACCCGGAGCAGGGCGGCTACTACTCGCACATCGACCCGATCCTCTTCAGCGCCGACCACGAGTCCCTCGGGGAGAACGCCGAGCGCAAGAACTGGAACTCGGTCGGCGACCACGCGCCCGCGTACCTGATCAACCTGTACCTGGCGACCGGCGACCAGAAGTACGCCGACTTCCTCGAGTACACCTTCGACACCATCGCGGACAAGTTCCCGGACTACAAGAACAGCCCCTTCGTCCAGGAGCGCTTCTTCCGCGACTGGTCCCACGACACGGCCCACAGCTGGCAGCAGAACCGCGCGGTGGTCGGCCACAACCTGAAGATCGCCTGGAACCTGATGCGGATGAACTCGCTGAAGGCCAAGCCCGCGTACGAGGAGCTCGCCAAGAAGATCGGTGAGATCATGCCGGCGGTCGGCAGCGACGTGCAGCGCGGCGGCTGGTACGACGTCGTCGAGCGCGTCAAGTCCGGCGACGAGGAGACGTATCGTTTCGCCTGGCACGACCGCAAGGCGTGGTGGCAGCAGGAACAGGCGATCCTCGCCTACCTCATCCTGAACGGCACCGTCGGCGGCGACGCGAACCTGCGCGAGGCCCGGCAGGCCCAGGCCTTCTACAACACCTTCTTCCTCGACCACGACGAGGGCGCCGTCTACTTCAACGTGCTCGCCAGCGGTACGCCGTACCTGCTCGGCACCGAGCGGCTCAAGGGCAGCCACTCGATGTCCATGTACCACTCGGCGGAGCTCTGCTACCTCTCCGCCGTCTACAACAACCTGCTCATCAACGGCCGGGAGATGGACTTCCACTTCCAGCCCGACCCGACCAACCTGCCCGACCGCGTGCTGCGCGTCTCGCCCGACCTGCTTCCCGCGGGCTCGGTGCGGATCGCGTCCGTCGAGATCGACGAGAAGCCGTACGAGGAGTTCGACGCGGACCAGCTCACCGTCCGCCTGCCCGACGTCCAGGGCCGGGTCAAGGTCAAGGTGCGGCTGCGTCCAGTGGCCAAGTAGCGCTCAACGGGGGGCGCCCCAACCAGAGGGGAAAGCAATGACTCTCAACATCAAGGAACGCCGGAACAAGACGGGCACCGTGCTCGTCGCCACCGGCGAGATCAACAGCGGCACATCCGGCGCGCTGCTCGAAGCGCTGCTGCCGCTGGTCCGCGAGGGCAAGCCGCTGAAGATCGACCTCACGGCGGTCACCTACGTCTCCAGCGCGGGCCTGCGCACGCTGCTCGTGGTCTACCGCGAGGCCCAGCACGCGGGCGTCGCCGTCACCCTCTACGGGGTGAGCGAGGAAGTCCGGTTCGTCATGTCGGCCACCGGTTTCCTCGACTTCTTCGAGACCGGCGAGGCCGCCGCGGCGGCCGCCAAGTCCAAGGCGAAGGCCGCGCGATGAGCGAGGCCCGGTCCGAGCAGGTCCTGCGCGTCGACGCGTACCCGACCCACGAGGTGGGCGGGTACCGCGTCCGCGCCGGCAAGCCCTTCCCCTTCGGGGCCAACGTGGTCCCCGGCGGGGTCAGTTTCTCCGTCTTCTCCGACCAGGCCACCTCCATGACCCTGGTCATCTACAAGCGCGGAGAGCCCGAGCCGACGGCCGAGCTGGAATTCCCCGAGGAATTCCGCACCGGCAGCGTCTTCGCCATGACGGTCTTCGGCCTCGACCACGAGAACATGGAGTACGGGTACCGGGCCGACGGCCCCTACGACCCGGCCTCCGGCCACCGCTTCGACGCCCGGCAGGTCCTCTCCGACCCCTACGCCCGGCTGATCTCCGGCCGCGACGTGTGGGGCGTGGAGCCGGACCGCAGCCGCGGCTACCAGTACCGCTCCCGCGTCTGCCTCCAGGACTTCGACTGGGGCGACGACACCCCGCTGGGCATTCCGGCCGAGGACCTCGTCGTGTACGAGGCCCACGTGCGCGGCTTCACCCGGCACCCCTCCTCGCAGGTCACCGCCCCCGGCACCTTCGCGGGGCTGCGGGAGAAGATCCCGTACCTGAAGGAACTCGGGGTGAACTGCATCGAGCTGCTCCCCGTGTTCGAGTTCGACGAGAGCGACAACCCGCGCTCCAACCCGGAGACCGGCGAGCAGCTCTACGACTACTGGGGCTACAACACCGTCTCGTTCTTCGCGCCGAAGGCCGGATACGCGGCCACCGGACGGTACGGGATGCAGGGCGACGAGTTCCGCACCCTGATCAAGGACCTGCACGCGGCCGGCATCGAGGTCATCCTCGACGTCGTCTTCAACCACACCGCCGAGGGCAACGAGCAGGGCCCGACGATCTCCTTCAAGGGGCTCGACAACGCCACGTACTACATGCTCACGCCCGAGGGGTACTACTTCAACTTCAGTGGCACGGGCAACACCGTCAACTGCAACCACCCCGTCGTGCGCAACTTCGTGCTCGACTGCCTGCGCCACTGGGTCGCCGACTACCACATCGACGGCTTCCGCTTCGACCTCGCGGCCATCCTCGGCCGGTCCCTGGACGGCACACCGCTGCCCAACCCGCCGCTGCTGGAGCTGCTCGCCTACGATCCCGTCCTGCGGCACACCAAGCTCATCGCCGAGGCCTGGGACGCCGGCGGACTCTACGAGGTCGGCAACTTCCCGGCGTACGGCCGCTGGGCGGAGTGGAACGGGAAGTACCGCGACACCGTGCGCAGCTTCCTCAAGGGCGACCCCGGGATCACCGGCGAACTGGCCACCCGTATCGCCGGCTCGCCCGACCTCTACTCCAGCCGCGGCACCGCCGCCTCCGTCAACTTCCTCACCGCGCACGACGGCTTCACGCTGGCCGACCTGGTCTCGTACAACGACAAGCACAACGAGGCCAACGGCGAGGGCAACAACGACGGCGGCAACGACAACGCCAGCTGGAACTGCGGGGCCGAGGGACCGACCGACGACCCCGAGGTCAACGCGCTGCGGCTGCGGCAGATGAAGAACGCGCTCGCCATCCTCTTCACCAGCCAGGGCATCCCGATGCTGCTCTCCGGGGACGAGGTCGCGCGCACCCAGCAGGGCAACAACAACACGTACTGCCAGGACAACGAACTGTCCTGGTTCGACTGGGACCAGGTCGACGACAACGCCGAACTGCTCCGGTTCACGCGGGAGATGATCGCCTTCCGCAAGCACCACCGCGAGCTGCGCTCCACCGCCCACCCCACCGGCCAGGTCCGCGAGGACCTGGGCCTGCCGGACATCAGCTGGCACGGGGAGCGGGCCTGGCAGCCCGACTGGTCGTCCGAGAGCCGGCTGCTGGCGGTGGCCCGCTGCGGCACCGGGGACGACGACGTGGTGTACGTGGCCATGAACTCGCACTGGGAGTCGCACGACCTGGAACTGCCGCCGCTGCCCGGCGGCCGCAGCTGGCACCTGTTCGCCGACACGGGGGCCGAGGCGCCGCACGACATCCGCACCCCGGGCACCGAGCAGGAGCTGGACAACGCCGGGAAGTACCTGATCGGCCCGCGGTCGGTCGTGATCCTGGTGGGCCGTACGAACACCGACTCCGACACGCCCTGACACGCCCTGACCGAAGGAGACCTGACATGCCGCTTTCCGTGTCCCTGAGCATCGAGGGCGACACCACCGTGATCGAACTGACGGGCGAGCTGGACGCCAAGACCGCCCCGGAGTTCCACCAGACCATCGAGAAGGCCGCCGGGCACGGCACCAACACCGTCGAGATCAGGATGGCCGGCGTCGGCTACATGGCCAGCGCCGGACTGCGCTCCCTGGTCTTCGCCCAGCAGAAGGTGGCCAACCACGTCACCATCAAGGTCGTCGGTGCGATCGAGCCCGTCTCCCGGACCATCCGGACCGCGGGGCTCGACCGCAGCATCGTCCTCTCCGATGAGTGACCATCGTGAGTGACATGGTCGAACTGGCGAGGACGCCCGCCGTACTGGAGGTGCCCGCGACCATCGGGGCACTGGGCGACATCGCCTCGTTCGTCCTGCGGCTGGCCGGCCGGGCGGGCCTGGACAAGGGCGCCGCGTACCGGATCCGGCTGGCCGTGGACGAACTCGCCACGAACATCGTGATGCACGGGTACCGGGGCGGCGACGGGCGGATCACCGTCCGCGGCCGCTCCGGTCCCGGCGGGGTGCAGATCGTCATCGAGGACTCGGCGCCACCCTTCGACCCCGTCGCAGGCTGCCTGCCCCCCGTCCCCGGGGTCGCCCCCGAGGACCGGCGGATCGGCGGCCTCGGCATCCACCTGGCGCTGACCAGCGTGGACGAGTTCAGCTACGCACACAGGGACGGCAGCAACATCAGCACGCTGACTGTGAAGGCTGAGGGGACGGACCCATGCCCTCCACGACCGTGATCATCCTCGACGAGTACCCGCCTCCGCCGCCGGAGCTGCTCCACGCGCTGCGGACGATGGACGCGGAACTCGTCACGCGCAGCCTCACGGAGCTGCGCGAAGGCCCACTGGAGCTGCTGCCCGTCGCGGACGTGCTGCTCGCCCCGGCCGAGTCCGAGGGGGAGTCGGTACGCCTGGCCGTACGCCGGCTGCGCCGCTGGGCCGGCGCCCCCATCGTCGTCGTCTGGGCCGTGACCGCGTTCGCCGCACTGGAGGAACACGTCCGGATCGGGCACGACTACCTGGTGCCGCCCTTCCTGCCCGCCCTCGTCGGGGCCCGGCTGCACAGCTGCTCGGAGCGCGCCGGACTCGGCCGCACCCTGCGCGAAGCCGACGCCCGCGCCGAACTCATGGGCTACGAGAAGGAACTGGAGATCGGCCGGGAGATCCAGGCGGGATTCCTGCCCGAATCGCTGCCGGTCCCCGCGGGCTGGGAGATCGACGTCCGCTTCCGGCCCGCCCGGCAGGTCGCCGGGGACTTCTACGACGTCTTCGAGATCTCCCGCGGCAGGCGGCTGGCCTTCATCGTCGCCGACGTCTGCGACAAGGGGGTCGGCGCCGCGCTCTTCATGGCGCTCATCCGCTCCCTGCTCCGCCACACCGCGGAGAACAGCGGCCTCCAGCACCTGGTGGCCGCCGGGCGGGCCGGCGGCAGCCGGCGGATCCCGGTCGTCGGCGCCACCCCGCTGCTCAACGCGGTCACGGCCACCAACGGCTACCTCACCCGCAACCACCTGCGGCAGGGGTACTTCGCCACCCTGTTCTTCGGGGTGCTGGACCCCCTCACCGGCAGCCTCGTCTACATCAACGGCGGCCACAACCCGCCCCTGCTGCTGCCCGGCGACGGCAGCCCGCCGATCGCGCTGGACATCACCGGACCGGCCGTCGGGGTCCTCCCCGACTGCGTCTACACCCTCGGCTACGCCCAGCTGGACCCCGGCGACACCCTCTTCGTCTTCACCGACGGAGTGCCCGAGGCCCGCTGCCCGCGAGGCAGCTTCTTCGGTGACGAACGGATGCTGGAACTGCTCACCGCGCCCCTGGTGAGCGGCAAGGACGTGGTGGACCGGATGGACGTGGCGGTGCTGGAGCACACCGGGACGGCCGAACAGCACGACGACGTCACCATGCTGGCCCTCCACCGGCCTCGTGCGGCGCGGGGGCCGCACGCGGACGGTGCCCGTCACAAGGTGGTGGCCTAATGACCCGCACCATCGTGGTGCACTCGCACCGCGGTGGCACCGGGAAGTCCTCCGTACTGGCGAACCTCGCGCTGCTGATCGCGGCGGAGGGACGCCGTGTGGGGGTGGTGGACACCGACATCCAGTCACCCACCCTGGACCTGCTGTTCCGGCTCGGCCCCGGCGCCTCCCTGGCCGACTACCTGCTCGGACGCTGCGAGATCGAGGCCGCGGCCCAGCGGGTGGGCGACGGTTCCCTTCTGGGAGGGGGGCTGTACGTCGTCCCCGCCCGGACCGGCACCGCCGCCCTGCGCGAGATCATGACCAGCGGCTATGACGTGGGGCTGCTGCCGGAGGGCTTCGACCGGCTGGCCGAGCACTTCGCGCTCGACGTGCTGCTCCTCGACACCCACGCCGGGCTCAACAACGAGTCGGTGACGGCCATGGCCAGCGCCGACGTACTGATGATCATGGCCCGGGCCGACCGGATCGACCTCTCCGGGGTCGAGGAGACCATCGCCCTGGCCGGGCGCCTGCCCTGCCGGCGGACCCTGGTGCTGAGCATGGCCCCGGAAGGACTCGACCGGGACGAGGCCCGGCGGCGGACCGAGGAGGTGTACGGCGCACCCCTGGCCGGAATCCTTCCCTACTCGCCGGAAATGGCCGCTCTCTACGGAGAGCGCATATTCGCAGAAGCCCATCCCGACCATCCCATGGTCGGTGAATTCCGCACCATCATCTCGGCGTTGGACGCACGTGACGAAGTATCACGGGCATGACGCCCTCCCCTTACGCCCCCTGCTAGGGGCGTGTTGAATCGGCAGCGAATCCAGAACAAGGAGAGAATCATGAAGATTCTCGTCGTCATGACGGCCAAGGCCACACTCCACCTGCTGGACGGAGAACAGCACCCCTCGGGATTCTGGGCCGAGGAATTCGTCGTGCCCTATACGCTGTTCAAGGCCGCCGGCCACACCGTGGACGTCGCGACGATCGGCGGGCAGGCGCCCACCGTCGACCAGACGAGCATCGACCCCCAGTTCCTCCGGTGGGTCCGTCCCGAGGGCTCCCCGGACGAGGACGCGGCGAACGCCGCCGAATACGTCCGCGTCATCGGTGAGACGTCCCAGCTGAAGAACCCGATCGCCCTGGAATCCCTGACCGAGAAGGACATCGCCGACTACGACGGCGTCTACGTCAGCGGCGGCCACGGAGCCATCGGCGACCTCCCCAAGTCCGACGAACTCGCCCAGATCCTGCGCTGGACCCTCGCCCAGGACAAGCCGCTCGCCACCGTCTGCCACGGCCACACCTCGCTGCTCGCGCTGCGCGACGGCGAAGGCCACTGGCCCTTCGAGGGCTACCGGATGACGGCCTTCTCGCACAGTGAGGAACTGGTCACCAACATGGCCGGCCGGCTCCCGCTGATCCTGGAGGTCGAGCTCACCCGGCTCGGCGCGCGGTACGAGAAGGCCGAGGCCATCTGGGACTCGCACGTGGTCGTGGACCGCAATCTGACCACCGGCCAGAACCCGTACTCCTCCAAGGCCCTCGCCGAGACGTTCTTACGTCAGCTCGCGAAGGGCTAGCTCCTCCGCCCCGCACTCGACACCGGAAGGCAGCAGCCATGACCAGGCGCGCGCTCAGCGACCAGCCCTTGGCCAACCCCGGAAAACTGTTCATCGGCGGCAAATGGGTCCCGGCCCAGGACGGCCGTACCGAGCCGGACATCAGCCCCGTGGACGGCCAGGAGATCGTGCCGGTGGCCCAGGCCACCGCCGCCGACGCCGACGCGGCGGTGGCCGCCGCACGCAAGGCGTACGAAGAAGGTCCGTGGAGCAGACTGTCGGCCCAGGAGCGTGCGCTGCGGCTGAACCGGGTCGGTGAGCTCATCGAGCGCGACCTGGAAGAGATCGCCATGCTCGAAACGGTGGACATGGGCAAGCCGTTCGCCTTCTCCAGCACGGTCGACGCGCCCATGGCCGCGCAGCTCATGCACTACTACGCCGGTGCCGTGACCCGCGTCGACGGCTCCTCCCGGGCCCCGGCCGGCGGACAGCTCGCCTACACCCTGCGCGAACCGCTGGGCGTGGTCTGCGCGATCACCCCGTTCAACTTCCCGCTGCTGCTGTCGATGACGAAGATCGCACCGGCGCTGGCGGCGGGGAACACGGTCGTCCACAAGCCCTCCCCGGCCACCCCGCTCACCGCCCTGAAGATCGCCGAGCTCTTCCAGGAGGCGGAGATCCCGGACGGGGTGCTGAACGTCATCACCGGTCCCGGCGTGGAACTGGGGGAGACCCTCACCGACCACCCGGACATCGACAAGATCGCCTTCACCGGCTCCACCTCCGTCGGCCAGTCCATCATCCGCAAGGCGGCCGGCACCCTGAAGAAGGTGACGATGGAACTCGGCGGCAAGTCCGCCAACATCGTCTTCGCCGACGCCGACCTCAACGCGGCCGAGGAGCTCGCCTTCTTCGGCATCTACTACAACAAGGGCGAGATCTGCACCGCCGGCTCCCGGCTGCTGCTGCACCGGCCCATCCACGACGAGATGGTCGAACGGCTGGTGCGCCGGGCCGCCGCCCTCAAGCCCGGCGACCCGCGCGACCCCGCCACGCTGTTCGGGCCGCTGGCCCACCGCGGCCAGTTCGACAAGGTCAGCTCCTACATCGAGATCGGTGAGAAGGAAGGCGCGACCCTGCGCACCGGCGGCACCGGCTGGACCCCCGAAGGCGCTTCCAGCCAGGGCCTGTACTTCCTGCCGACGATCTTCACCGGCGTCGACAACGGCATGCGGATCGCCCAGGAGGAGATCTTCGGCCCGGTGCTGTCGATCATCCCCTTCGACACCGAGGAGGACGCCGTACGCATCGCGAACGACAGCGCGTACGGCCTCGCCGCCGGCGTCCACACCAAGGACCTGCGGCGCGCCCACCGGGTCGCCTCGCAGATCAAGGCCGGCACGGTCTGGGTCAATTGCTACAACCAGTACGACCCCGCCGTGCCCTACGGCGGCTACAAGGCCTCCGGCTACGGCCGCGAGTGCGGCCCCGAGTCGCTGGAGAGCTACACCCAGACCAAGTCGGTCTGGATCGGCATGGACTGACAGCCGTACGGACCCGGGGGACCGGGCCGCACGGAACCGAACGTCGAGGAGAGTCAATGCAGACAGGCATCATCGGCACCGGGCGGATCGGCTCGACCCTCGCCAGGATCCTCGTGGCGGCGGGACACCAGGTCGTGCTCGCCAACGCCCGCGGCCCGCAGACCCTCGGCCCGCTCGTGGCCGAACTGGGACGGGCGGCCTCGGCGGCGCACCCTGCCGAGGCCGCCGGCCAGGCCGAACTCCTGGTGCTGATGGTGCCCTTCGACAGCGTCCGCGGACTGCTGCCGCAAGAGGCCGTACGGGACACCGTGCTCGTGGACGCCACCAACGCCTTCGACGGCCCCGGCGCACCCCGGGACCTCGGTGAGCGCGGGTCCAGCGAACTCGTCGCCGACTGGTATCCCGGAGCCCGGCTGGTGAAATCCCTGAACACCATGCATTTCGAGACCCTCGCCGTCGCCGGCACCGCGCCGGAACGGACGGGGTCGGAGCGCCTGGCCCATTTCGTGGCGGGCGACGACGTGAAAGCGAAGGAAATCGTCGCGGGAATCATCACGGATCTGGGATTCGCACCCGTCGACACCGGCCCGCTGCACTCCGGAGGAATTCTCCAGCAGCCCGGCGGGCCCCTTTTCAACCGGCCGCTCACGGAAGCGCAGGCGCTGGCATGGATATCTCACTGAAGGTGAACGGAAGACCCGAGCAGTTCTCGGCGGAGCCGAACGAACTGCTCGTGGAACGGCTCCGCGACGGCCTCGGGCTGACCGGCACCAAGGTCGGCTGCGACACCGGCCAGTGCGGCTCCTGCGTCGTCCAGCTCGACGGCCGGTCCGTCAAGAGCTGCCTGGTCCTCACCGCGTCGGCGGCCGGCTCCGAAGTCGCCACCATCGAGGGGGTCACCACCCCCGGCGGTGAACTGTCCGGCCTCCAGGAGGCACTGCGCCAGGAGCACGGCACCCAGTGCGGCTTCTGCACCCCGGGCATGGTCATGGCCCTCGGCGAGCTCGTCGACTCCACCGCCGGCGGCGAGGCGCCCACCGAGCCCGAGATCCGCGAGTGGCTCACCGGCAACCTGTGCCGCTGCACCGGCTACCACAGCGTCGTCCGCGGAGTGCAGCGCGCCTGCGCCGCCGCCCGTGCCGAGGTCCCCGCCGGCTCCGCCGCGGCCACCGCAGCCGGACAGGAGGTGTGAGGGACATGACCGCAGTGACGGGGGAGCAGACGGCGCAGCCGCAGGAGACCGCCCCCAGCGGGAACGGCCTGCTCGGACAGCCGCTGGACAGCCGCGAGGACCCGCAGCTCCTGCGCGGCGAGGCGAAGTACGTCGCGGACATCGACCTGCCGGGCACCGCCCACATGGCCATCCTGGGCAGCACCGTGGCCCACGCGAAGATCCTCTCCATCGAGACCAAGGCGGCCGAGCAGCTGCCCGGCGTGCTGAAGGTGGCCACCGCGGCCGACTTCACCGACGTCATGCCGCTGCCCTGCATCTGGATACCCGGCGGGGTCGAGAGCCACTTCCCGCCCCACCCCTACGGACTGCCCGGCGCCCGGCCCGTCCTCACCGGGGACACGGTCCGCCACGTGGGCGACCCGATCGCGGTGGTCGTCGCCGAGACCCCGCGCCAGGCCGCCGCCGCGCTGGCCGCCATCACCGTCGAGTACGAGCCGCTGCCCGTGGTCGTCCGGGCCGACGAGGCCCTCGCCGAAGGCGCGCCGCAGCTGCACGAGGCCGTACCGGGCAACCTGAACGCGTACTGGACCTGCGGCGACAAGGACCGCACCGACGCGGCCATCGCCGAGGCCGAGGTCACCGTGGAACTCGACCTCGTCAACCAGCGCACCATCAACAGCCCCATCGAACCGCGCGGTGCGGTCGGCGACTACAACGCCGCCACAGGCGAGTACACGCTCTACGCCTCCACGCAGGGCCCGCACAACCACCGCTTCCTGCTCTCCGCGCTGGTCCTCGGCATCCCCTTCAACAAACTGCGGGTGATCGCCCCGACCGTCGGCGGCAGTTTCGGCACCAAGGGGTACCTGTACCCGGACATGCCGCTGGTCCTGCTCATGTCCAAGGCGCTGGGCCGGCCCGTGAAATGGGTGGACACCCGCACCGGGCTGATGAACTCCACCGTCCAGGGCCGCGACCACCGCCAGCACGTCACCCTCGCCGGCACCCGCGACGGCCGCATCACCGGCCTGCGCTGCACCAGCTACGCCAACCTCGGTGCCTACCCCTCGACGATCGGCCCAGGTGTCGCCACCGCCCTGATGGGCCGCTCCATCAGCGGGATGTACGACATCGACGCGGCCTTCTGCGAGGTCTACGCCGCCTTCACCAACACCGTCTCGCTCGGCGCCCAGCGCGGCAGCGGGCGCGCCGAGGCCGCGTTCCTGATGGAACGCCTGGTCGACCGGTACGCCTCCGAGATCGGCATGGACCCGGCGGCCGTACGGCGCAAGAACCTGGTGCCGAAGGAGAAGTTCCCGTACGACAACGGCCTCGGCTGGACCTACGACTCCGGGAACTACCAGCTGAACTTCGACCGGGCCATCGAACTGTCCGGCTACGCCGACATGCCCGCCCGCAAGGCCGAGGCCCGCGCCCGCGGCAAGCGGCTCGGCGTCGGCATCGCCACGTACGTCGCGATCTGCGGTGTCGGCCCCTCCACCCGGATGTCCCAGGAGGGCATGCTCGGCGGCACGTGGGAGAGCGCCAACATCCGCGTCCACCCCACCGGCGAGGTCACCGTCACCGTCGGCTCCGCCTCCACCGGCCAGAGCCACGGCACCGTGTTCGCCCAGGTGGCCGCCGACGAACTCGGCATCGACCCGGACACCGTCCAGGTGTACGAGGGCGACACGCTGAAGGCCCCGTACGGCCAGGGAACCTACGGCTCCCGCTCCTACAGCATGGCGGCCCCGGCCGTCGCGCTCACCGCCCGGAAGATCAAGAGCAAGCTGGTCCGGGCCGGCGCCGTCTTCCTGAACGTCCCCGAGGAGAAGGTCGTCTACGAGGGCGGCAAGGTCTACGAGGCGGGCAACCCGGAGAACACCAAGACCTTCGCCGAGCTCGCGATGGCCATGTGGTACGGCTGGGGACTGCCGCCGGAGATCGAACCGGCCCTCGACGAGACCACCCACTTCGACCCGCCGGACTTCAACTACCCCTTCGGTACGCACGTGGCGGTCGTCGAGGTCGACGAACTGACCGGCGAGACCGAAGTGGTGGACTACACGGCCGTCGACGACGCCGGACACATCGGCAACCCGAAGGTGGTTCTCGGCCAGATCGAGGGAAGCATCGTGCACGGCCTCGGCCAGGCGCTGATGGAGGTGGCCGAGTACGACGGGAACGGACTGCTGATCAGCTCCGACCTCGACCACTACGCCCTGCCGCGCGCCGCCGACGTACCGCTCTTCACCCTCGACAAGACCGTCACGCCCTCACCGCACAACCCGCTCGGCGCCAAGGGCGCCGGCGAGATCGCCACCGTGCCGCCCGCCGCGGCCGTCGTCAACGCGGTCGTCGACGCCCTCTCCGACCTCGGAGTGCAGCACATCGACATGCCGCTCACCCCCGAGAAGGTCTGGCGCCGCCTGCGAGGAGAAGCCCAGTGATCCTCACCGAGTTCGACTACGTCCGGCCCGTCGGCCTCGACGAGGCCCTGACCCTGCTCTCCGGCACCCGGGGCGCCCGGGTACTGGCCGGCGGACAGAGCCTGCTGCCCGGGCTGCGCACCGGCGAGAACGGCTTCGGCGCCGACGGGGTCCGGCTGCTCGTCGACATCCGCCGCCTGGAGGAGCTGAGGGGCATCGGCCGGAGCCCCGAGGGACTGCGCGTCGGCGCCCTCACCACCCTCGCCGAACTCGCCGCGGACCCGCTGGTGCTCGCCGAGGCCCCGGAACTGGCCGCCGCGGCCCGGGCCAACGGCGACCCCCAGGTCCGCAACCTCGGCACCGTCGGCGGCAACCTCGCCGCCCCCGGCCGGGCCACCGACCTGCCCGTGGCCGCCATAGCCGCCGACGCCACCGTCGAACTGGCCGGACCCGGCGGCCGGTCGACCGTGCCCGCCGAGGAGTTCGCGGCCACCGGGGTGCCCGACGGCTCGGTCGTCACCGCACTGCTGGTGCCCGCCGCCGGCCGGGCCGCCGCCTTCGAGAAGACCGCCGACCGGGCCACCCGGTACCCGGTGTGCGCCGCCGCCGTACGGATGACCACCGACGGGCCGCGCATCGCCGTCACCGGCGCCACCCCCCGCGCGCTGCGGCTGCGCGGGGTCGAGGACCGGCTGCGCGGAGGCCCGTACACGACGGACGCCGTACTCGCCGCCTTCCGCGGCGAACCCCGGGAACTGTTCGTCCCCGGGCGCGGCACCTCGGCCGAGTACCTCGGCCACCTCGCGGGGGTGCTCACCGCCCGCGCGCTGGCGAAGGCCCGGGCCCTCGCCTGACCACCGCACGCCACGGGGCCCGTCACGGGCCCCATCACGGGGGAGTTGAGTGAAGCAGTGGCCGAACCGACGAAAACGACCACGGGGGTTACCGTGCACCCAGCCGCGCACCGAGCCGCGCACGCGGCCGGCCCGGCCAGAGGCTCCGGCTTCTGGGTGGTGGGCGCGGTCCTCGTCCTGCTGATGCTCTCCTCCTCCGTACCGTCCGCCCTCTACGTCCTCTACCAGCAGCAATGGGGCCTGTCCTCCGGGATCATCACGGTGGTCTTCGCCCTGTACGCGGTCACGGTCCTCGCCGGGCTGCTGCTGTTCGGGTCGCTCTCCGACACCCTGGGCCGGCGCCCCGTCCTGGGCGCCGGACTGGTCCTGGCGATCGTCTCCATGGCCCTGTTCGCCGCCGCCGACGGGCTCGCGCTGCTGCTCGCCGCCCGCGCCGTGCAGGGGCTCGCCGTGGGTCTGGCCACCGGGGCGATGGGCGCGGCCCTGCTCGAACTCGCCCCGCCCTCCAGGCCCGCGCTCGGCGCCCAGGTCAACAGCGCGGGGCCGACCGTGGGCATCGGGCTGGGCGGGATCGGCGCCGGACTGCTCGTGCAGTTCGCGCCCGCGCCGACCGTACTGAGCTACCTCCTGCTGATCGGGGCCTTCGCCCTCGGCCTGGTGGGAGTGGTCCGGATGCGGGAGAGCGCTCCCGGGGCGGGAGGCCGCTTCCGGGTGGTCCCGCACCGGATCCACGTACCGGCCGGAGCCCGCGGCCGCTTCGCCGTCCTCGTCCTGTCGATCGTGGCCGTCTGGTCGGTGGGCGGGTTCTACCTCTCGCTCGGCCCGCACCTGGTGCTGTCGCTGCTGGAGTCCACCAACTACCTCGTCGGCGGGGGCACCGTGGCCCTGCTCGCCGGCGCCGCAACCGTGGCCCAGCTGCTGCTCGGCCGCACCGAGGCCCTGCGCACCGCCGTACTCGGCCTGTGCGGGCTGCTCGCCGGGCTGGGCCTGGTCCTGCTGGCACTGGGGCTCGGCTCGGCGCCGGTGTTCCTGGTGGCCACCGCGGTGCTCGGCAGCGGCTGGGGCGCGGCGTTCCTCGGCTCCTTCCGGGCGCTGAGCACCCTCGCCGATCCCGCCCACCGCGGTGAACTGACCGCGGCCGTCTACGTCTTCGCGTACCTGGCGATGAGCGTCCCGGCGGTGCTCGCCGGGATGCTCACCAACATCCACGGGCTGCACCGCACCTCGGTCGGCTTCATGGCCGCCGTCGCCGGGGTGTGCGCGATCGCCCTGCTGGCCACCCTGCGGCTGGCCGCGCGTACCAGGGCCGAGGGGAGCACGGCATGAACGTCCCGGAGCTGCGCTCCGCCCTGCACGGGCTGGAGATCTTCGCCGCGATCACCGAGGAGCAGCTGGACTGGCTGGTCTCGGTGTCCGAGCCGCGGGTCCTCTCCGACGGGGAGGTGCTGTTCCGCGACGGCGAGGAGGCCACGGGCTTCCACGTCCTGCTCTCCGGCGGGCTCGTGGTCACCAAGGTCGTCGACGGCCGCGAGGAGGTGCTCACCCGGCACTCCACCGAGGAGGAGAGCGCCGCCGCCGAGGACCACGACGGCAAGCCCTCGGCGGCCCACCGGTTCACCGGGGAGCTCCCGCTGCTCACGGAGGGCTCCTACGTGGCCACCGCGGCCGCGAGCGGGCCGTCGACCACGGTCGTCGCCTACTCCAGGCCGGTCTTCTTCGAGATGCTGACCCGCTGCAGCGGAGTGGCCGCCGTACTGCTGCCGGTCCTGGCCTGGCGGATCAAGTCCTCCGAGGTGCAGGCGCGCAAACGGGCCACCGTGGAGGCCCTCGGCACCCTCGCCGCCGGGCTGGCGCACGAACTGAACAACCCGGCGGCCGCCGTGGCCCGGGCCGCGCAGGAGCTGGCCCCCGCCCTGGAGCGGCTCACACGGACCGCCCAGGCCTGGGGGGCGTCCGCGACGGGGGCCGAGCGCGCCGTCTTCGACCGGCTGTCCGAGGAGCTGGACAAGCTGCCGCCGCCGGAGATCACCGACCCGCTGGCCCAGGCCGACGCCGAGGAGGAGATCGCCGACTGGGCCGAGGAGGCGGGCGCCGAACGCTCCGGCCTGCTCGGCTCGGGGGTCTCCGACCTCGGCGTCGAGCTGGGCTGGCTGCTGGAGCGGCTGGAGGGGGTCGGCGAACCGGCCCTGGCCGCGGGGCTGGACCACCTGGCGGCGCTGCTGGAGATCCGCTCGCTGGCGGCGGAGCTGCGCGCGGCCGGCCCCAGGATCTCCCAGCTGGTGGCCGCCACCCGGGATTACGCCAATCTCGACCGCGCGCCCGAGCAGCGCTTCTCGGTGACCGACGGGCTGGAGAACACGCTGGTCGTGCTGCGTGCCAAGCTCGCCGGGATCAGCATCGTGCGCGCGTACGAACCCGGCCTGCCCGAACTGACGGGCTATCCGAGCGAGTTGAACCAGGTGTGGACCAACCTGGTAGACAACGCGGCCGAGGCCATGGAGGGGTCCGGTGTGCTGACGCTGCGCGCCCGGGCCGAGGGGATCTGCATGGTCGTGGAGATCACCGACACCGGCCGCGGCATCCCCGAGGAATCCCTGCCGCGGATCTTCGAACCCTTCTACACCACCAAGGACGTGGGCAAGGGCACGGGCCTGGGGCTGCACCTCAGCTACCGCATCGTGACCCAGCGCCACCGCGGGTCGATCACGGCCCGCTCGCGTCCCGGAGAGACCCGGATGGTGGTCCGGCTGCCCTTCGCCGGCACCGCCGCGTCCTGCGCTCCACCCGCCGCACCAGCCGGTGCGCCCGTCTCCACCAGTTCCTCCACCAGTTGAATGGGAGTCGACATGGCCAAGTACGACATCTCCAAGCTGCACCCGGTGTTCGTCCGCCAGATGGACGCGCTGGCCGCACTGGACATCGAGGCGGTGATGAAGAACTACACCGACGACGCCGTACTGCTGCGCTTCGAGGGGGTCTCGGTCGGCATCGACGCCGTTCGCGAGACGTTCACCGGCTATCTCACCGTGAAGCCCACCCTGGTCGAACTCCAGGAGTACATCGAGACCGAAGACACCATCTTCTACCGGGCGATCATGAACCTGAACGGCGAACCGGAGCACGCGTTCGGGACACTTGTGGTCCGCGATGGCCGAATCTGGCGGCAGACGGCCGGGTTCGGCGGCTGAGTTCTGAAATCTGGGTAGCGTGTGCGGGGAGGGCGGGAGAAGATCGCCCTCCCCGTATGTGTGGCATACGAGGGCCGGCAAGTTGCATTTATGCACCACATGGCAAAGGGGAGGTCATGGAACACGAAACCGGGCGGGTCGAGGCATTCAGCGACGGCGTATTCGCCATCATCATCACGATCCTTGTTCTGGAATTGAAGGTTCCGGAACAAACGGGATCGGAGTTCTGGCACGGGGTCTGGGAACAGTGGCCGCATTACGCCGCCTATGTGGTGAGTTTCCTCATCATCGGCGTCATGTGGGTGAACCACCACACCATCTTCAGTCACCTCAAGCGGGTGGACCGACCGCTGTTGTTCCTGAATCTCCTGGTGCTCATGGTGGTATCGGTGATTCCGTACACGACCACCGTTCTCGCCGAACACCTCGTCGAGGACGGGAAGTCGGCGAACGCGGCCGCCGTCCTCTACAGTGCCGTCACGGTGGCCTACGCCCTCGCCTTCATGGCCTTCTGGTGGTACGTCACCCGGGTCGGCCACCTCTTCCACGAGCACGTGGACAAGGACGGCGCCCGGGCCACCCGGATGCGTTTCGGTCTCGGCGCGATCGCGTACCCGCTCACGGTCCTGCTGGCGTTCATCTCCGCACCGCTGACCCTTGTCGCACACTTCCTGATCGCGATCTACTATGCGGCGAACCAGATCCCCATCCCCCTCGTGGTAGAGGAAGAGCGGCTCGAAACTGCCAGCGACCTCAGGAAGTAGCCGCCGGGGCCTACGGCCGTTCTCCGCGGTCAAGTAGGGTAATGGATCTAGCTGGTCGCGGGGGAGGCCGAGATGGCTCGCGTAGTCCTGCCGGAGGATTCCGAAAGGGAAATCTCCGAATTGATCGATGTACTGATCTCTCTGCTCTTCGAGTCCTTACCCCGGCGGGACCAGCGAAACTGGGCCCGCGTTTATCTGAACGGCCTCGTGCAGACCACCGGCAAGAAAACCATCCGTAACATTGCCGGAACAGGGGCCAGTTCCGTAGAGCAGAGCCTCCAGCAGTTCATCAGCAAGTCCCCCTGGGACTGGACCCCGGTGCGCCGCTCCCTCGCCCAGCACCTCGAACGCACCGCCCAGCGCCCGCTGGCCTGGGTGCTGCAGCCCATGGTGATAGAGAAGGCCGGCGACCGCTCGGTCGGCGTCGGCCGGCAGTTCGTCCCGCAGCTCGGCCGCACCGCCAACTGCCAGCAGGCCAGCGGGATCTGGCTCGCATCCAGCGAGGCCAGCTTCCCGGTCGAGTGGACCCTCACCCTCCCGGGCCCCTGGACCAGCGAACTCCTGCGCAGGCGGCGGGCCGGAATCCCCGACACGGCCCGCTCGCTCACCCCCGCCCAGGACGCCGTGAACGCCGTACAGCGGATGGCCGCGACCTGGCAACTCCAGCGCCGCCCCGTGGTGATGGAGGTCGCCAACAGCGATCTCCCGCAGAGCATCGAGTCCTTCGCACTCCAGGACATCCCCTTCGTCTTCAAGGTGGACGGCTCGCTGCCCGTCTCCTTCGGCGGCGCGGGGCGGCACAAACCCGGGCCGCACACGGCACCCGCCCGGGAACTCATCGACTCCCTGCGCTCCCAGCGCCGCGTCGTCGAGTGGACCCGGCACGGCCGCGGAGAAGGAGCGGTGACCCTGCTGACCTCCGCCTCGATCCTCGCCACCCCCAGCGAGGACCGGCCCGTGCCCGCCCCGCCCACCCCCCTGCTGCTGGTCGGAGCCTGGACCGAAGCCGCCCTGATGCCCACCGAGTTCTGGGTCACCAACATCGGGGACCGGCCGCTCGCCCAGCTCTTCCTGCTCGCCAAACTCACCGACCGGGTCTCCCTCGACTTCACGGAGACCTGCGAACCGGCGGGCATCCGGGACTTCGAGGGCCGCTCCTTCCGGGGCTGGCACCACCACGCCACCCTGGCGAGCGTGGCCCACGCGGCGAAACTGCTCGGCTCGCGCGGCCGCGAACCCGAGAGCTATCCCGGAGCCACCCGGTCGGCCGCCGTCCGGGCGGCTGCCGCGGCCCGGCATCCCGCCACCCGGCCCGCCCCGGCGGTCCTGCCGCCCCGCCCGCTCATCCCCGGACAGACCGCGCGCCGCGAGTACATCCGCTGATGCTCGACATAGCCGACGAGCTACGCGCGTGGTGCGCCGCGCGGCGGGAATTCGCGCTGGCCACCGTGGTGGCGGTCAGCGGCAGCGCGCCGCGCGGCCCGGGAGCCTCCCTCGCCGTGGACGACCGGGGCACCGCGCTCGGCTCCGTCTCCGGGGGCTGCGTGGAGTCCGCCGTGCACGAACTGTGCCTCGACGCGATCGCCTCCGGCGAGGGCGGCCTGCACCGCTTCGGCTACAGCGACGACGACGCCTTCGCCGTGGGGCTGACCTGCGGCGGAGTCCTCGACGTGCTGGTCACCCCGGTCCGCGGGCGCGACCCGGTGCGGCCCGTCCTCGGCTCGGTGCTCGACGCCGCCGCGGGCGGGGCCCGGGCCGCACTGGCCCGGGTGGTCTGCGGCCCGCCGCGCCAGCTCGGGCGGGCGCTCGCCGTCCACGCCGACGGATCCTACGAGGGCGGGCTGGACGGCGGCGCGGCCCTGGACCGGGCCGCCGCCGGACGAGTACGGGCCCTGCTGCTGGCCGGCCGCACCGGCACCGCCGAACTCGGCACGGCCGGCGGCCTGTGCGGACAGCCCCTGACCCTGCTCGTCGAGTCCGCGGCCGAACGGCCCCGGCTGCTCGTCTACGGGGCCATCGACTTCGCCGCCGCCCTCGCGCGGATCGGCGCCTTCCTCGGCTACCGGGTCACCGTCTGCGACGCCCGTCCCGTCTTCGCGACCCCGGAGCGCTTCCCCGACGCCGACGAGGTGATCGTGGACTGGCCGCACCGGCACCTGGCCGCGCAGGCGCAGGCCGGCCTGCTGGACACCCGTACCGCCGTCTGCGTCCTCACCCACGACGCCAAGTTCGACGTACCGCTGCTGGCGCTCGCCCTGCGGCTGCCGCTGGGGTACGTGGGGGCCATGGGCTCGCGGCGCACCCACGCCGAGCGGGCCCTGCGGCTGCGCGAGGAAGGGGTGCCGCAGGCCGCGCTGGCCCGGCTGCGCTCACCGATCGGCCTGGACCTGGGCGGCGGCACCCCCGAGGAGACCGCCCTGGCCATCGCCGCCGAGTTCACCGCCGTGCGGCACGGCGGCTCGGTGGTCCCGCTGACCGGCGGCCGCGAACCGATCCACCGGCGGCCCGCCGGGACCAAGGTCCCGTAGGAAAGAACCACGCGGCCCGGTATGTCCTGGACGATCGGCCCGGGCGTGGTGAACACCAGGACGTGGGAGAATGAAGTACGTGCGTTTCCTCGGCTGTCCCCTGTCGAGGCACCTCCGATTGACTGGGATGTTCAGCACGTGCGTTTCCTCAATGACCTGAAGCCGCCGTACGACCTGACGTACGACGATGTGTTCATGGTGCCGAGCCGCTCCGCGGTCGGTTCCCGCCAGGGCGTGGACCTCTCCTCGCCCGACGGCACCGGCACCACCATTCCCCTCGTGGTCGCGAACATGACCGCCATCGCCGGCCGCCGCATGGCCGAGACCGTGGCCCGCCGCGGCGGAATCGTCGTGATCCCGCAGGACATCCCGATCGAGATCGTCACCGACGTCATCTCCTGGGTGAAGACCCGCCACCTCGTGCTCGACACCCCGATCACGCTGGCGCCCACCCAGACCGTCGCCGACGCCCTGTCCCTGCTGCCCAAGCGCGCCCACGGCGCCGGTGTCGTCGTCGACGCCGAGGGCCGCCCGGTCGGCGTCGTCACCGACCACGACCTGACCGGTGTGGACCGCTTCACCCAGCTCTCCGAGGTCATGTCGAAGGAGCTGCTGCTCATCGACGCCGACATCGACCCCCGCGAGGCCTTCAACAAGCTCGACGCCGGCCACCGCAAGCTGGCCCCGGCCGTCGACAAGGACGGCAAGCTCGTCGGCATCCTCACCCGCAAGGCCGCCCTGCGCGCCACCTTGTACACCCCGGCCACCGATGCCAACGGCAAGCTGCGCATCGCCGCCGCCGTCGGCATCAACGGCGACTTCGTGGCCAAGGCCAAGCAGCTGCTCGACGCGGGCGTGGACACGCTCGTCATCGACACCGCGCACGGCCACCAGGAATCGATGATCAACGCGATCAAGGCCGTCCGCGCGCTGGACCCGCAGGTCCCGATCGTGGCGGGCAACATCGTCGCCGCCGAGGGCGTCAAGGACCTCATCGACGCCGGCGCCGACATCATCAAGGTCGGTGTGGGCCCCGGCGCCATGTGCACCACCCGCATGATGACCGGCGTGGGCCGCCCGCAGTTCTCCGCGGTGCTGGAGTGCGCGGCCGAGGCGAAGAAGTACGGCAAGCACGTCTGGGCCGACGGCGGCGTCCGCCACCCGCGCGACGTGGCGATGGCGCTGGCCGCCGGCGCCTCCAACGTCATGATCGGCTCCTGGTTCGCCGGTACGTACGAGTCCCCGGGCGACCTCCAGCAGTCGGCCGACGGCCGCCTGTACAAGGAGTCCTTCGGCATGGCCTCCGCCCGCGCCGTGCAGAACCGCACGAGCGAGGAGTCGGCCTACGACCGTGCCCGCAAGGGGCTGTTCGAGGAGGGCATCTCCACCTCGCGCATGTTCCTCGACCCGACCCGTCCGGGCGTCGAGGACCTGATCGACTCGATCATCGCGGGCGTCCGCTCCTCCTGCACCTACGCCGGTGCCGGCTCCCTCGCGGAGTTCGAGGAGAAGGCCGTGGTCGGCATCCAGTCCGCCGCCGGCTACGCCGAGGGCAAGCCGCTGCACGCCAGCTGGAGCTAGTCCCCGCCGCTCTTCCCGTGGCCCCGGCCGTCCCGCGTGGACGGCCGGGGCCACGGGCGTACCCGGGGTCCCCGGACGAGCCCCCGGCCGCGCTCACGCCTTCCCGCGGGCCGGATCCGCCCGGCCCCGGCCGCGCTCACGCCTTCCCGCGGGCCTCGCGCCACTCCCGGAGGGCCTCGTCCACGTCGATCAGCTTCCGGCCCAGCGGCGGGCCCGGCGGCGGCCTGAGCAGCGCCGCGGCGATCTTCTCGTTGACCGGCTCCAGCAGGTCCCGTACGGCCCGCTCGGACGGCGCCCCGGCCACCGCGGCCAGCGCGTCCTCGGCCTCCTTGCGCAGGGCCAGGGCCGGCGGAAGCATCGAGGTCATGCCCTCGCGGGCCATCTTCTTGCGGATCCACCACAGTTCGTCGTACGGCTCGTCCAGATCGGCCAGCGGCTTGCCGAAACCGGGCAGGTCGGCGAAGGCGCCGCGCTCCTCGGCCTCGCGGATCTGCCGGTCCGTCCAGGACTCGAAACTCACGCCCGGGGGTTTGCGCTCGGTCACAGGATCACTTCCCGTCGGTCGTCGCAGGGCACCCCTCCACGGTAGCCAATCGGCCCCCGCGGCCGCCGTGTCCGGTGGACCGTCCGACGCGCCCGTTCGGCCGCTCCGTTCGACCGGTCGGCGCCCGGCGGGACGGCCTACGCCAAGCGGCGGATAACACCGCGGAGCCGGTCCGTCACCCTCAGGTCATCCGACCTGGAAGGGGCACCCCGTGACCAGTACCCTCACCCGGCACACCGAGGCGCACGCCCTCGCCCGGCTCCACAGCGAGCACGGCAAGGCCCTGTACGGCTTCCTCCTCGGCCTGACCTTCGGCGACCGGCACCGGGCCGAGGACCTCCTCCAGGAGACCCTCCTCCGCGCCTGGAAGCACCCCGAGGCCCTGGAGAGCGGCCACGCCTCCATGCGGCCCTGGCTCTACACCGTCGCCCGGCGGCTCGCCATAGACGCCCGCCGCGCCCGCCAGGTCCGGCCCTCGGAGGTCGGGCCGGACGCCCTGAAGCACGCCCCGGCCGCCGACGACCGCACCGAGCAGGCCGTCGCCGCCCTCGACGTCCGCGAGGCCCTGCGATTACTCAGCCCCGAGCACCGCGCCGTGCTCGTGCAGATCTACTTCCGCGGAGCCTCCGTCTGCGAGGCCGCCGAAGCGCTCGGCGTACCCGCCGGAACGGTGAAGTCCCGTACCTACTACGCCCTGCGGGCCCTGCGCGCCGCCATGCCCGGCTACGGGCCCGACGCTCCCGGGGGCCGCGCCGCCGCCTGAGCCGCCACCGCCGCACGGGAGCGGACCTGGAGCTTGGCCAGGATGTGCGACACGTGCGTCTGCACCGTCCGCGGCGAGAGGAACAGGGCCGAGGCGATCTCCGGGTTCGAGCGGCCCTGCGCCACCAGCAGGGCCACCTTCAGCTCGGCCGGGGTCAGCGCCTCCCAGCCGCTCGCCGCCCTGCGCCGCGCCGACCGGCTGCCCCGGCGCACCCCCAGGCTCCGCAGCCGGGCATCGGCCCGGGCGGTGTCCCAGCGGGCGCCCAGCCCCTCGTACGCCGTCACCGCGCGGGTCAGCGCCGCCCGCGAGCCGGTGAGGTCCCCGCGCCAGGCGCGGGCCACCGCCAGGTCCTCCAGGAGATGGCCCAGCACCAGCGGCCACCCGCCGCTCTCTCCCCGCAGCAGCGCCCGCGCCAGCAGCTCGGGATCCTGCGCGAACAGGCCCCGGCAGCGCAGCAGCGCCAGCTCCGGCCCCGGATACCCCGGCAGCGCCGACACCGTGCGCCCGCACGCGGCCACCGCCGCCCGGGCCGTGGCGGTCTCCCCGCTCTCCAGCGCGAGCCGGACCATCTCCGACAGCACCCACGGGCGTTCGTAGGCCACCGCCTCGCCGGACGCGTCCGCCAGCGCGGGCTCCAGCGCGGCCAGCGCGTCCGCCGGGCGGCCCTCGCGCTCCGCCAGCAGCGCCCGGGCCAGCAGCACGTGGGAGGCGTAGCGGCGGGCCGCGGGTGTGGCGAAGGCATCGGCCGGCAGCGCCGCGAGCTCGGCCGCAGCCGCCTCCCGCTCGTCGCGGTGGCCCAGCACCCGGGCGCGCAGACCCCGTACCACCACCGGCAGCCAGCCGTCGGAGACCGGCAGCGCACCCGCCCGGGCGACCGCCTCCAGGGCAGCGTCCCAGTCACCGAGCCGGTAGTGGAACTCGGCGAGCCGCGCCTCGGTCACCACCAGCCGTCCCGTGGAGCGGGTCGCCACCGCCAGCTCCCGCGCCTCCCGCAGCGCCGCCGCAACGATCTGCGGCTCGTCGAACCGCAGATGCCCCTCCGCCTGATTCGCCAGCAGCAGCAGCCGCATGTCGTTGGCGGCCGGACTGCGCCGCGCGTACGCGATCCCCTCGGCGACATGGCGCAGCGACTCCCGTCCGCGGTTCAGGTGGAACAGCGCGAAGGACACGGCGTGGTGGACCTCGGCCCCGCACAGCGGATCGCCCAGCCGCTCCGCCCGCCCCACCAGCGGCCCGGCCAGCGCGTACGCCTCTGCGGGCCGGTGCAGATCGGCCAGGGCCAGCACCCGGCAGGCCTCCAGGCGCAGCCGCCACGGGGCGGAGGGGAACTCCTCGGCCAGGGCCCGCTCGGTGGCCGCCAGGGAACGGGCCATGTCCCCCTGGATCATCAGCGCGGACACCAGCTTGAAGTCCACCGCGGCCCGCCGGTCGGGATCGGTGGTCCGGGCCCGCAGCCCCGCCAGGAGGTCCACCGACTCCGGGCGGCGCAGCATCAGCGCGGCGTCCGCCAGCTGCTCCTCCAGCGCCTCCAGCGTCTCCCGGCGGAGGCCGCCCTGCTCCAGGGCGCGCTCCAGCAGCTCGGCCGCGGTCCCCGGGGCCCCGGCGACGAGCCCCGGGGCCGAGTCCGCCAGCCAGCGCACCGCCCAGGCGTTCAGCCGGCCGCCGCGCAACAGCTGTTCGGCGGTCCGGGCCGGATCCAGCCCCGCCTCGGCGAAGGCCCGGGCCGCGTCGTGGTGCAGGGCCGTGCGCAGGGCCCCGGGGGTCTCGGCGTACAGGGCCCGGCACAGGGCGGGGTGGCGGAAGCGCAGCAGGTCCCCGGTGTCCTCCAGCAGCCCGGCCAGGACCGGCTCCTCCAGCACCGCCATCAGCTCCCGCGCGGGCCGCGCCCGTACGAGGGCCAGCTCGCGCGCCGTGAACTCCGGGCCCAGGAGCGCCGCGTGCCGCAGGGTCGCCCTGGCCCGCCGGTGCAGATAGCCCAGCCCCCGGGCCAGCGAAGCGGGCACCGGCGGCAACCCGGCCACCGGAACGGTCAGTTCGGCCCGGCCCTCGTCGACCCGGATCAGCCCCGCCCACTGCTCCAGGAGCTCGCCCAGCAGCCGCGGATTGCCCCCCGCCAGCGCCGCGGCCTCCCGCAGCCGGGGTCCCGCCGGGGCCCCCAGCGCGTCCCGGAGCAGCTCGGCCGCCTCCCCGGCGGACAGCGGCTCCAGCCCCACCGTCAGCCCGCCCGGCTCCGCCCACAGCAGCTCCACCTCGGGCCGCCGCGGCAGCGGCCTGCGGGTCGCCGCCAGGAGCAGCGGCAACCGCTGCGCGGACCGGGCCAGCCGCCGCCACAGCAGCAGACTGGCCGGGTCCGCCCAGTGCGCGTCGTCCAGCACCAGCAGCAGCGGCCGCTCGCCGCACCACCGCTCGGCCCCGGCCGCCAGCAGGTCCATGGCCGCCAGCAGCGCCCCGCCCGGCCGCGCGGCCGTCTCCGCCTCCCGCAGCAGGGAGACCACGGCCGCCCGGCCGGGGCCGTCGGGATGCAGGCAGTCCAGTGCGGCGCGCAGCGGCAGTGCCACCCCGGGCGCGTCCGCCGCCGCGTACCGCACCCGGCAGCCCCGGGCGGCGGCCCCGGCCATGGCCTCCCGCACGAAGGAGGTCCGGCCCGCGCCGGCCTCGCCCTCCACCCTCAGCAGACCGCCCTGGGCACTGCCGCCCTCGGCGCCCGCGCGCACCCACTCCCGTACCTCGTCACGATGCTGTTCTCGCCCGACCCACACGTCGCCCGGCCCCTCCGGTCACATCGCGCCGATCGTAGGATGACACGTGGTCAGGACCGGGGGAGAGGGGGCTCCGGCGGTGAACTGTGCACACCGGCACGGAATTTGGGAATCCGTATGGTGATCTTCATGCCGGCGCCGACACCCGTTTCGATCACCGGCCCGTACGCGTCCCCGTACACCTGCCGGATCCGCTCGTCGACGTTCGGCAGCCCGATGCCGGAGGACGAGGCGCCGCGCTCCCCGGCCAGGATCCGCCGCAGCAGGGCCGGATCCATGCCGATCCCGTTGTCCTCGACCGTGATCACCGCCTCCGAGCCGGCGTCCTGCGCCGAGATGCTGATCCGGCACACCTGCGTGGAGTCCTCCAGCCCGTGCTTGACCGCGTTCTCCACCAGCGGCTGGAGGCACAGGAACGGCAGCGCCACCGGCAGCACCTCCGGCGCCACCTGCAAGGTCACCTTCAGCCGGTCCCCGAACCGGGCCCCGGCCAGCGCCAGGTACTGCTCGATGGAACGCAACTCGTCCGCGAGGGTGGTGAAGTCGCCGTGCCGGCGGAAGGAGTACCGGGTGAAGTCCGCGAACTCCAGCAGCAGATCCCGGGCCCGCTCCGGATCGGTCCGGACGAACGAGGCGATCGCCGCGAGGGAGTTGAAGATGAAGTGCGGGGAGATCTGCGCCCGCAGCGCCTTGATCTCCGCCTCCATCAGCCGGGTCCGCGACCGGTCCAGCTCGGACAGCTCCAGCTGTACGGACACCCAGCGCGCGACCTCGGTCGCCGCCCGCACCAGCACGGCCGACTCCCGCGAGCCGTAGGCCACCAGCGCCCCCAGCACCCCGTCCTCGCCCGTGAGCGGCGCCACCACCGCCCACTTCAGCGGACAGTCGGGCCGCTGGCACTCGGTCCGCACGCTCTGGCTGCGCCCCGACTCCAGCATCACCGCCACCCGCGCCATCGCCCGCCGCTCGTGGTGGTCGGCGCCCGGCCCGTCCCAGGCCAGCACCGACTCCCGGTCCGTCAGGCACAGCGCCTCCGTGCCCAGCAGCGACCGCAGCCGCTTCGCCGCCTTGCGGGCGGCGTCCTCGGTCAGCCCGGCGCGCAGCGGGGGAGCGGCCAGCGAAGCCGTGTGCAGGGTGTGGAAGGTGGCCCGCTCCACCGGGGTCCCCAGGTCCAGCCCGGCCGCCCGTTCACCGCGCCGGGCCTGCCACCGGCCCGCCGTCCAGCCGACGCCCAGCAGCAGCGCCGCACCGGCCACCGCGAGCACGGCGAGCAGGGCCGCGCTCACCGGGCACCCGCGGCCCGGTCCACGGCCACGTCCTCCGGCAGGTGCAGACGGGCCAGCGTGGCCGCCGTCCCGCCGGGTATCCGAGAGCGGGTGGCCAGGGACACCAGGACCATCGTCAGGAACCCGAGCGGCACCGACCAGGCGGCGGGCCAGGCCAGCAGCGTGTGCCCCCAGCCCGCCGGAGCCAGCCCGGTCCGGGTCGCCAGTACGGCGCTCAGCGCGGCCCCGCCGCCGGTGACCAGACCGGCCACCGCACCGGGCGGGGTCAGCCCGCGCCACCAGATGCCCAGCACCAGCAGCGGGCAGAACGACGAGGCCGACACGGCGAAGGCCAGGCCCACTGCGTCCGCCACCGGCACCTCGCTGGCCGCCACGCTCCCGGCGAGCGGCACGAGGACCGCCACCAGCACCGCGAGGCGGAAGCTGCGCACCCCGCGCGAGGGCAGCACGTCCTGGTGCAGCACCCCGGCCACCGCCATGGTCAGCCCCGAAGCCGTCGACAGGAACGCCGCGAAGGCGCCCCCGGCCAGCAGCGCCCCCAGCAGGTCGCCGGGCAGCCCGCCGAGCACGCGCTCCGGCAGCACCAGCACCGCGGCGTCCGCGTCGCCGGTCAGGGCCAGCTCGGGGGCGTAGATCCGGGCCAGCGCCCCGTACACCGGAGGCAGCAGGTAGAAGACGCCGACCAGCCCGAGCACGACCAGCGTGGTGCGCCGCGCGGCCCGCCCGTTGGGGCTGGTGTAGAAGCGCACCGCGACGTGCGGCAGGCCCATGGTGCCGAGGAAGGTCGCGAGGATCAGTCCGTACGTCGCGTACAGCCGTTGCTCCCGGTGGTCCCCGGCCAGCGGCGAGGACCAGCTGGACACCCCGGGCCCCGACTCCGCCCGGGACTGCGGGACGACGGTGTCCGGGGCGAACTCCAGGCGCGTGCGGGCCCCTACGGCATGCTGCCCGGCGGCCAGGGTCAGCGGGGCGGCCTGGTACGTGCGCCCGTCCACCTGCCCGGTCACCGTCAGTGCGAGCGGCGCCTCCACCGACAGCCGGACGTCCTCGGCGACCGTGACGGCGGTGTGCTCGCGGAAGACGGCGGGGGCGTCGAAGGTGGCGCGCGGGGCGCCGTCCCCGGCCCACGCGGCGATCAGGAAGAAGGCCGGGACCAGCAGGGCGGCGAGCTTCAGCCAGTACTGGAACGCCTGCACGAAGGTGATGCTGCGCATCCCGCCGGCGGCCACGGCTGCGCTGACCACGGAGGCGACGACCACCCCGCCCGCCCAGTGCGGGGCCCCCGTCAGGATCTCCAGGGTCAGGCCCGCGCCCTGGAGCTGCGGCAGCAGGTAGAGCCAGCCGACCCCCACCACGAAGAGCACCGCGATCCGGCGCACCGCCTGCGACTCCAGCCGGCCCTCGGCGAAGTCGGGCAGCGTGTACGCGCCCGAGCGCCGCAGCGGGGCCGCCACGAGCACCAGGAGCACCAGGTACCCGGCGGTGTAGCCCACCGGGTACCAGAGCATCTCGGGCCCCTGGAGCAGCACCAGCCCCGCGACGCCGAGGAAGGAGGCGGCCGAGAGGTACTCCCCGCTGATGGCCGCCGCGTTCAGCCGGGGCCCGACCGTGCGCGAGGCGACGTAGAAATCGGAGGTGGTCCGGGATATCCGCAGCCCCAGCGCGCCGACCAGGACCGTGGCCAGGACGACGACGGTGACCGCGGTCAGCGCGTACGTCTGGTTCACCGGTCGGTCCTTCGGCAGGGGCGGGGTGACCGGATTCTATGCACGCCCGCGACCGGGCAACAGACGCGATCTGGCCTGCTCGGCCCGGCGGTGCCGCGCCGGGCGGCGGGGCCGGCCGGGCGGGGCCGACAACGGGTCGGACCGGGTCGATGCCGGGCCGGCTCAGGTCGGTCCCGGGTCAGCTGGACCCGATACCGGGTCGGGCCGATACCGCGTCGGCTCGGGACGGAACCGGGTCAGAGCGCCGGGTCGCGGTGCTCCGCGCAGTCGCGCAGGGCGATCTCCAGCTCCACGTACGACTCCTCCGCGCGCCGGAAGGCCAGGATCAGCGCCGCCTCCGCGCGGGGCGGCACCTGGCAGCGGACGCCCTCGCCCGCCTCGTAGAGCACATCGGCCCAGCGGGCGGCCGCACTGCGCAGGCCCGCCAGCAGGACCTCGGTCTCCGCCGGACCGGCCGGCCGGGTGCGGGGCAGTCCGGTCAGGGCGTCGAGCAGCGCCTGGATCTCGGACATCACGCTCCTCCCACGCCGGAAGATCCACGATACGCGCGGGCGTCGCAGGTGACGGACCGTTCGGGCCGCCCGTGCGTCCGGCGGCCCCGGCGGATCGCCGTACGCCCCTCCCGGCGCGACGAACGGCCGACGGGCACGGCGGACGGTCGGGCGGGCGCCCGCCGCCCCGCGGGTGGCGCGGCCGGTGTCAGCCCGTGGCCTGGCGCATCAGCAGGTCCCGCAGTTCCCGCGCGTGCCTGCGGCTCACCTGGAGTTCCGCGGACCCGACCCGGACGGTGGTGGTCCCCGCGTCCAGCCGGAGTTCGTCGATCCGGCCCAGCGCCACCAGGTGGCGGCGGTGGATGCGGACGAACCCGCGGGCCGCCCAGCGCTCCTCCAGGGTGGACAGCGGGATCCGGACCAGGTGGCTGCCCTCGTCGGTGTGCAGCCGGGCGTAGTCCCCCTGGGCCTCGACGTAGGCGATGTCGGCGATCGCCACGAACCGGGTGACCCCGCCCAGTTCGACGGCGATCTGGTCCTGGGTGCGGTCGGCGGCCCCGGCCTCGGGAGCCGGGCGGCGCACCGCGGGCACGGCCGGGGCGGCGGGCGCTGCGGCCTCCGGGGAGGCGGGCGGCGGACCCTGCGGGGAGCGGTCCAGCTGGGCGCAGGCCCGCCGTACGGCCTCGGCCAGCCGCTCCGGGCGTACGGGCTTGAGGACGTAGTCCACGGCCTTGAGGTCGAAGGCCTGGACCGCGAAGCCCTCGTGGGCGGTGACGAACACGATCAGCGGCGGCCGGGCGAAGCCGGCGAGCAGCCGCGCGATGTCCAGGCCGGTCAGCCCGGCCATGTGGATGTCGAGGAAGACCACGTCGATGCCGTCGGCGCCCTCCGGGCCCGTCTCCAGCGCCCGGGTGATCCGGCGCAGGGCCTCGGTGGCGTCCGAGGCGCCCTCCGCGCTGTGCACCCGGGGGTCGGAGCGCAACAGGTAGAGGAGCTCCTCCAGGAGCGGCTTCTCGTCGTCGACGGCCAGCACACGCAGCATGCGGCCGAGTGTAGGTGGTGACCGGCGAACCGGTCCGGACGGCGCACGACCCGGAACGGGTGCGCGGCCCCCGCGGGGGTGGTCGGGGGCCGCGCGGTCCGGTGTGTGGGGGGAGGGAGGGGTGAAGGCGCCGGCTACTGGACGGTGATGAGCTTGCCGTCGGGGGCGACCGCGTACCAGGTGCCGCCGACGCCCTGCCCGTTGATGTCGCCGGGCTTCTTGTCGCCCGCGAAGGTGTAGACCGGCCAGCAGTCCACCGTCTGCTGCTTCTTGCCGTCGGGCCGGTCCAGCACCAGGTAGTTCCGCTCGGTGATGCCCTTGGCGTTGGCCTTGTCCACCGGCGGGACGACCGGCCACTTGGTCAGGCAGTCACCCACGCACTTGGAGACCATCGGCCACGCGGTGTCCGGCTTGAACCGGTAGACGGTCATGCCCTTGCCGTCGACGATGTGGTCGCCCAGCTTGGGGTCCTTCGCCACGGACAGGGCCGCGCCCGCCTCGGCGCCGCCGCCGGCCGGCGCCGGAGCGGCCTTCGCCGCCTTCTTGCCGTCGGGGGCGAAGGCGAACCAGACCCCGCCGACGCCCTGGCCGTTGACGTCGCCCGCCTTGGTGTCCTTGTTGAAGCGGTACGCGGGCCAGCCGGCCACCGTCAGCTGCTTGCTGCCGTCGCTGCGCACGACCTCGCCCAGCAGGGCCGGGTCCATGCCCGCGGCGGCGGTGGCGTCGCCCGCCGCGACCACCGGCCAGGTCTTCGCGCAGTCCCCGTCGCAGTTCGACTTCGAGGGCTTGGCGGTGTCGTTGTCGAAGCGGTAGAGCGTGAGCCCGGCGCTGTCGTTCAGGACCGGGCCGAGCTGCTCGTTGGCCGCGACCGCCAGCTGCCCGGCGGGCTTGGCGCCCGCTCCGGCGTCCGCCGCGGGAGCCTGGGAGCCCTGGGAGGAAGCGGCCCCGGCCGGCTGGGCCGTGTCGGCCGCCTTCTCCTCCGAGGGCCCGCAGGCGGTCGCCGCGAGGACGACGGCCATCGCGACCGCGGCAAGGGTGGTTCCGCGCTTCATACCCATGTTGATCTCTCCCACGTGTGGTGTCTCCCGCGCCGTCGCCTCGGCGGCGGCAACTGTGCTCAGGACACGCCCCGGTGGGCGGGATCTGTTCAAGGAAATCCGGGGAGACCGGTGTGGGCTGTTTCACTCACCCCGTGCCGAACCCGGTCCGCCGCAGGGCCGTGGCCACAGCGAGGCCGAGCACCTGGTGTCCGGCGTCGTTGGGGTGCAGACCGTCCTCCAGGTGCTCGGCACCGAGCAGGTCCCGGCCCGGGAGCACGGCGAGGCGGTCGTCCCCGGCGGTGATCCGGTCCCGGGCGGCGCGCTCCATCGCGTCGCGCAGGGCGCCCAGGGTGGCGCCGAGCCGGTTCGGGGTGCGTTCGGCGTCGGGCCGCAGGACGGGCGAGACCAGAAGCAGCGGGGTCCGCGGGTGACCCTGCCGGACGAGTTCGAGGAAGGCGCGCGTGGTCTCGTACAGCAGGGGCGCGGAAAACGGCACCCGGGACCAGCAGTTGGTGCCGAAGGCGAGCGTGAGCACGTCGGCGGGCAGGCCCGCGAGCTGTTCGGCGGTGGCGAGTTCGCCGCGTGCGGCGCCCGCGTAGCCGAGGTTCACGGTGTCCCAGCCCAGGGCGCGGCCGGCGACCGCGGGCCAGCCGTGCGCGGGGCGGGTGGACCACCAGCCCTCGGTGATGGAATCCCCGTGCACCACCCAGCGCGGCGCGGCCGGCGCCGGGGTGACGGGGCCGCCTATCCCGCGCAGGGCCAGGATCAGCGGGGACTGGGTCTCCGGCGGGTGGACGGTGAAGGGCCCGTGGCCGCCGTGCAGGTCGATCCGTACGACGGCCTCCGCGGCCGGTTCGGTGAACACCTCGGCGACCACCCCGTGCCGGTCCCACAGCGCGAAGCCGTGGGCCAGGTCGCGCAGCGCGTCGGTGGGTCCGGGGACGGTCCCGCGGTAGCGGATCTCCACCGCCCGCGCGGTCTCGGTGGTGAACTCCAGCCGCACCCCGATGGGCAGCGTGGCCCGCTCACCGGTGTCCCACGGCAGCCGCATGGTGTCCGCCGGGTCGGCCCGGACCGGACGGCCCTTGTCCAGCCAGGCGATCCCGCGCAGGAACGGCCCGGGGTCCAGCCACCGCTCGTCAGGGCTCGGTTCGCTCACTCTCCGCCTCCGATCGTCGGGTACGCCCCCCGTACCCCGCGGGGCCCGTGCCACGTCCACGGCGCACGCTGCGGCACATCTGACGAGGTGTCAAGAAGGGGGTCGAAGGGCCGCTGCGCACTGATCGATCATCCGCGCGCAACAAAGGACCATCCCGGACAGATCCGCGCAACGATCGTGCGCCAATGTGCAAGGATGGTGCATTACGGGCGGTATCACTCAGCTCGTAGGCTCACTCGCTGTACGTGGAGTGGCGCGGATCGCCTGCTCGGCGGTCCCCCCATGCCCAGGCAGGCTCCTGCCCGCCTGCTGCTGCTCCGGACCGCTGCGGTCGACGCCTGACAATCCCCATCCGCAGCGAAGAAGGAGTCCCCTCGTGCTCGACCACGGCCAGGCGCCACCCGTCACCACCGAGCCCCCTAGGCCCGTCAGCCCGCTGCTGCGCCGCAAGCCGGTCGAGCAGCTGGTCGCCGAGGGCGGCCAGGGCGAGGGCGGCACGCTGCGCCGCTCGCTCACCATGTGGCAGCTGACGATGATCAGCATCGGCGCGACCCTGGGCACCGGCATCTTCGTCGTCCTCGGCACCGCCGCCCCCAAGGCCGGCCCCGCCGTGACGATCTCCTTCGTGATCGCGGGCCTGACCGCCCTCTTCTCCGCCCTGTCCTACGCGGAGCTGGCCGGTTCGGTGCCCGTCTCCGGGTCCTCGTACTCGTACTCCTACGCCACCATGGGCGAGCTCGTCGCCTGGATCTGCGGCTGGTGCCTGGTCCTGGAGTACGGCGTGTCCGTCGCGGCGGTCGCCGTCGGCTGGGGTGAGTACCTCAACGAACTCCTCGACGGCACGATAGGGATCACGATCCCCGAACAGCTCTCCTCCCCGATGGGCGACGGCGGCTACATCAACCTGCCCGCGCTCGTCGTCGTCCTGCTCGCCATGGTCTTCCTGATGCGCGGCGCCAAGGAGAGCGCCCGGATCAACTCGATCATGGTCGCGGTGAAGATCGTCACCCTGCTGCTCTTCATCGGCATCGGCTTCCTGGGCATCAAGGGCGGCAACTACACCCCCCTCGCCCCGCTGGGCATCGCGGGCATCAGCGCCGGCGCCGCCACCCTCTTCTTCTCGTACATCGGCTTCGACGCCGCCTCCACCGCCGGTGAAGAGGCCAAGAACCCCAAGCGCGACCTGCCCCGCGCGATCATGCTCTCGCTGCTGATCGTCACCGTGCTCTACGTCCTCGTCGCCTTCGTCGCCGTCGGCGCCATGCCGTGGCAGGACTTCGAGGGCACCGAGGCCGCGCTCGCCCAGATCATGACCGACGTCTCCGGCCACACCTTCTGGGGCGTCGTCCTCGCCGCGGGCGCCGTCGTCGCCATCGCCTCCGTCGTCTTCGCCGTCCTCTACGGCCAGACCCGCATCCTCTTCGCCATGTCCCGCGACGGGCTCGTCCCCAAGGTCTTCGCCCGGGTCGACGCGAAGACCGGCGCCCCCCGCGCCAACGTGGTGATCGTCTCCCTCTTCTGCGGAACGCTCGCGGCCTTCATCCCGCTCGGCAAGCTCGCCGACGCCACCAGCATCGGCACCCTCTTCGCCTTCGGCCTCGTCAACGTCGCCGTGGTCATCCTGCGCCGGACCCGCCCGGACATGTCGCGCACCTTCAAGGTCGCGCTCTTCCCGGTCACGCCGATCCTCGGCCTGATCGCCTGCGGCTACATGATGTTCAGCCTGGACACCGCCACGTGGATCGTCTTCGGTGGCTGGATGATCGTCGGCCTCGTGTTCTACTTCCAGTACGGCATCCGCCGCTCCCGACTGGCCACAGCAGAGAAGTGATCCACCCGCAGTGCGACTGAACGATCTCGACGAACGCATCGTGCACGCCCTCGCCGAGGACGCCCGGCGCTCCTACGCGGACATCGGCTCCGAGGTCGGGCTCTCCGCCCCCGCCGTCAAGCGGCGCGTGGACCGGCTGCGGGCCGAGGGCGCCATCACCGGCTTCACCGTCCGGGTGGACCCGGCCGCGATGGGCTGGGAGACCGAGGGCTTCATCGAGATCTACTGCCGCCACAACACCTCGCCGGACGACATCCGGCGGGGGCTGGGGCGGTACCCCGAGGTGGTGTCCGCGTCGACCGTCACCGGCGACGCGGACGCCCTCGTACAGATCTTCGCCTCCGACATGCGCCACTTCGAGCGCGTGCTGGAGCGGATCGCGGGCGAGCCGTTCGTGGAGCGCACCAAGTCGGTGCTCGTCCTCTCGCCGCTCCTGCGCCGCTTCACCTCAGGCGCCCCGGCCTGACGGCCTCCGGCCTGGCGCGCCGGCTTCGGGTGCTGGGCCCGTCGGCCTCCGGCCCGGTGTAACGGCCTCGGGCCCCGGGCTGGCGGTTGGCCTCCAGTCCGGGGCGACGCTTTCGGCCCCCGGGCCCTGGCGGTTGTGCTCCGGCCTGGTGGTGACGGTTTCGGGCCCCGGGCCCCGGTGGTTGGCCTCCGGCCTGGTGTGGCAGCTTCGGGCCCCGGGCCCCGGTGGTTGGCCTCCGGCCTGGTGTGGCAGCTTCGGGTGCTGGGCCCCAGCCCTTGGCCCCGGCCCGGCCCTGGCTTCCGGCCTTCGGCCCCGGCTCCGGCCCCGGTGGTTGGCCTCCGGCCCGGTGCGATGGCCTCGGCCCCGGTCTGATGGCCTCCGGCCCGGTGCAACGGCTTCGGGCCCCGGGCCTCGGTGGTTGGCCTCCGGCCTGGTGTGGCAGCTTCGGGTGCTGGGCCCCAGCCCTTGGCCCCGGCCCGGCCCTGGCTTCCGGCCTTCGGCCCCGGCCCCGGTGGTTGGCCTCCGGCTCGGCGCGACGGCCGGGCCCTGGCCTGACGGCGCCTCCAGCCTCGGTGTGACGGCTTTCGGCCCTGGCGTCTGGCCCCCGCCTCCGGCCTACGTCCCCGCCCTACGGCCTCGGCCCCGGCCTACGCCCCCGGCCCCGGCCCCAGTCCTGACCTCCGGCCTTCGGCCCCGCTCAGACCTCGGGTCCCTGACCCGACCCCCGGCTCGGCTCTGGCTCCGGCCTCGGCCCTCCGGCTCTGGCCTCCGGCCCCGGCTCTGGCCTCCGGCCCCGGCTCTGGCCTCCGGCCCCGGCTCTGGCCTCCGGCCCCGGCTCTGGCCTCCGGCCCCGGCTCTGGCCTTCGGCTCCGGCCTACGCCCTGGCACTCCGGCCCTGACTCCGGCCTGGGGCCCTGGCCCCGGCTCTGGCCTCCGGCCCGGGCTTCGGCCTGGGGGCCCGGCTCCGGCTTTGGCCTTCGGCCCCGGCCCTGGCCCACGCCCCCGGCCCTTCGGCCCTGGCCTGATGGCGTCTCCGGGCCCGGTGACGGGCTTCGGCTGGGGGGCGTCTGCTGGCCCGGTCTGGCGGCCGATTGCGGCGGGCGGGGTGGGCTCAGCGGTGGGGTGCACCCGTCATCGCGGGCTCGGACGGGCGGGGGAGGGCGCGGCGTTCTTCCTCCGTCAGGCCGCCCCAGACCCCGAAGGGCTCGCGGCTGCGCAGCGCGTGCTCCAGGCACGCCGCCCGTACCGGGCACCCCGCACACACCCGCTTGGCGGCTGCGTCCCGTTCCTCGCGGTCCTCGCCCCGCTCACCGGCGGGGTGGAAGAACCGGCTGGTCCCCAGATCCCGGCAGGCCGCCCGGGATTGCCACTGCCAGGAGTGGTGCGTGGCGCCGGGCAGATGTGAGACGTCGGACATGGCGGTTCCCTCCCGTGGGTCGTCCTGTGTGCCGTCGTTCCGCGTCTGACCGCCGTCCGCCCCTTGAAACCCCGCCCCTTGCCCGCCCTTTGAAACCCCGCCCCTCGCCCCCCGCCGCCCGGGACCCGCCGAGGCCTATCCGGCCGGCGGGCGCACCCCGAGGAAGAACGTCCGGCGCCGCACCGTGAACCCCATCGACTCGTAGAGCCGGACCGCACCGGTGTTCTCCGCGGCCGCGTGCAGGAAGGGGCTGTCCCCGCGCTCCCGGGCCTCCGCCGCGACCGCCCGGGTCAGCAGGCCGCCCAGGCCCCGGCCCCGGTGCTCCGGGTGGGTGCACACCGCGCTGATCTCCGACCAGCCGGCCGGCCGCATCCGCTCGCCGGCCATCGCGACGAGCCGCCCCTCGTGCCGGATCCCGAGGTACGTGCCCAGCTCGACGGTCCGCACCCGGAACGGGCCCGGCCGGGTCAGCTCGACCAGCTCCAGCATCTCCGGTACGTCCTCGGGCCCCAGCCGCACCGCCTCGGCCGCGGCCTCGGCCCGTACGGCCCGGCCGTCCAGCTGCACCCCCGGTACGGACACCACGGTCTCCCACCCCGCGGGCGGCGTCACCAGCCCCGTCACCAGCAGGAGCTCACCGGGCTCGGCCAGCGTGGCCAGCTCCGCCCAGGCAAGCGGATCCGCCGGGTCGGCGAGTGCGGCGAGCGGGGCCGTGTCACCGGGGTAGCGGGCGGCGAGGCCCGCGGGCCCCACCTGTGCGAAGCCGCGGTGCGGGCCGGTCAGCGCGGCCCACGCCGGATTGTCGAGCACCTCGACGCCTGGCGCGGTGCCGGCCGAAGTACTGCCGGTCTCGGGGGACATGGGCTCGGAGCTCCTTCCGTAGGTGCGGCGAAAACCTGCCGTCACCGCCTTCTTGACGGCCCCGGGCGCCGCCACGAGACTGCGGGGGACGGACACGACGGACAGCGCCCGCCGCGGGCAGGGTAACCACCGCGGAGCGGGCGGACGGGGGACGGCACCGGTGGAGACGGCCTCGACGGCGGGTACGGGAGCACGCACCCCGCGCCGCTGGTGGCTGACCCGGCGCCTGCACATCGACCTCCTGCGCGTGTGCAGCGCATTCGCCCCGCGCGGCTGATCCCCGTACGCCGATCCGCCCCGCGCGGCCGGTTTCCCCGCACGCAGGCCCGTACGCCGTCCCGTACGCAGGCCGAAGGCCCGTACGCGGCCCCGTACCCGCCACCCTCCCGCCCGCCCGTCCCCTGGAGAGTCATGTCCCAGACCGTCCTGCCCCGCATCGGCCCCGCCCCCGCCCTGCGCGGCCGCATCGGCACCGGCTTCTCCCCGGTCCCGTACCGCTACCACCTCTACCTCTCAGCCGACTGTCCGCGCTCCCTCCGCACGCTCACCACCCGCGCCCTGCTCGGCCTCGAGGGCACCGTCACCACCACCGTCCTCGGCCCCGACACCGCCGCCCCCGAGTACACCGCGCTGCGCCGGGCCTACGAGGCCGCCGGGCACCACTTCGACGGCGCGCTGACCGTCCCCGCCCTGTGCGACACCTGGAGCGGCCGCGTCGTGTCCAACCACACCCCCGGCATACTGGAGGACCTGCGCCTCCTCGCCGCGCACCCGGCCTTCCGCGCGGTCTCCTGACCGGCCTCCCGACCGGCCCCCTCGACCACCGTCCGGGACGCCCCGGAACGGCAGGAAACGGGACTCCGCGGGGTGCGCGCAACGAATCGCCGCGCACGCCGCGCAACACGCAACGAATCGATGCGCGGAGCGCAACGCTCACGGCTTGTCCGGGTCGAACGCGCGAACGTACCGTTTTGGGACACCCCCACCCCTCCTGCCACAGAGGTACGTCCATGCCCCCGCTGCGCACCGCACTCCTCCAGAGCTCCGGAAGGCTCGGCGACACCGCCGAGAACCTCAAGGCGCTCGACGAGGCCGCGGCGCGCGCCGCACAGGGCGGGGCCGGGCTCCTCGTGACCTCGGAGATGTTCCTCACCGGCTACGCGCTGGACGTCCAGGACATCGCCGCCCTCGCCGAACCGGCCGACGGCATGTCCGCCCGGGCCATCGGCGAGATCGCCCGCCGCCACGGGGTCGCCGTCCTGTACGGCTACCCCGAGCGCGCCGGCTCCGCCGTCTACAACGCGGCGCAGCTCATCGGCCCCGAGGGGACCCCGCTCGCGAACTACCGCAAGACCCACCTCTTCGGCAGCTTCGAGCAGGAGGCCTTCACCCCCGGCGACACCCCCGTCGTCCAGGCGGACCTGAACGGCCTCCGGGTCGGCATCATGATCTGCTACGACGTGGAGTTCCCCGAGAACGTCCGGGCGCACGCGCTCGCCGGCACCGACCTCCTCCTGGTGCCGACCGCGCAGATGCACCCGTTCCAGTTCGTCGCCGAACAGCTCGTCCCCGTACGGGCCTTCGAGAACCAGATGTACATCGCGTACGTCAACCGCACCGGCCCGGAAGGCGAGTTCGAGTTCGTCGGACTCAGCTGCCTGGCGAGCCCCGACGGGACCACCCGCACCCGGGCCGGCCGCGGCGAGGAGCTGGTGTTCGGCGAGGCCGATCCCGAGCTGCTGGCAGCGTCCCGCGAGACCAATCCCTACCTGCGCGACCGCCGCCCCGGGCTCTACGCCTCCCTCGTCTGAGACCCCTCTTCCCCCGCCCCGCCTGCTCTGCCGCAAGGAGACGTACCCCCATGACGTCCACGGTGCCCACCACCGCCGTCCCGCACAGCGACGGACAGCCGCCGATCACCATGTTCGGCCCGGACTTCCCGTACGCGTACGACGACTTCCTCGCCCACCCGGCGGGCCTGGGCCAGATACCGGCGACCGAGCACGGCACGGAGGTCGCCGTCATCGGCGGCGGACTGTCCGGCATCATCTCCGCGTACGAGCTGATGAAGATGGGCCTCAAGCCCGTCGTCTACGAGGCCGACCAGATCGGCGGCCGGCTGCGCACCGTCGGCTTCGAGGGCGCCGGCACCGAGGAGCTGACCGCGGAGATGGGCGCCATGCGCTTCCCGCCGTCCTCCACGGCGCTCCAGCACTACATCGACCTCGTCGGCCTGGTCACGGAGCCCTTCCCCAACCCGCTCGCCGAGGCCACCCCCTCGACGGTCGTCGACCTCAAGGGCGAGACCCACTACGCCGAGACCATCGCGGACCTCCCGCAGGTCTACCGCGACGTGTCCGCCGCGTGGAACGCCTGCCTTGACGAGGGCGCCGACTTCTCCGACATGAACACCGCGATGCGCGAGCGGGACGTCCCGCGCATCCGCGAGATCTGGGCGAAGCTCGTCGAGAAGCTCGACGACGAGACCTTCTACGGGTTCCTCTGCAAGTCCGAGGCCTTCCAGTCCTTCCGCAAGCGCGAGATCTTCGGCCAGGTCGGCTTCGGCACCGGTGGCTGGGACACCGACTTCCCGAACTCCATCCTGGAGATCCTGCGCGTCGTCTACACCGAGGCCGACGACCACCACCGCGGCATCGTCGGCGGCTCGCAGCAGCTGCCGCTGCGCCTGTGGGAGCGCGAGCCCGAGAAGATCCTGCACTGGGCGCAGGGCACCTCGCTGTCCTCGCTCCACGGCGGTACCCCGCGCCCGGCGGTGACCCGTCTGCACCGTACGGCGGGCAACCGCATCACGGTCACGGACGCGTCCGGCGACATCCGCACGTACCGCGCCGCGATCTTCACCGCCCAGTCCTGGATGCTGCTGTCCAAGATCGAGTGCGATGACACGCTCTTCCCGATCGACCACTGGACGGCGATCGAGCGCACCCACTACATGGAGAGCTCGAAGCTCTTCGTCCCCGTCGACCGGCCCTTCTGGCTGGACAAGGACGAGGAGACCGGCCGCGACGTCATGTCGATGACGCTGACCGACCGGATGACCCGCGGCACCTACCTGCTGGACAACGGCCCGGACAAGCCCGCCGTCATCTGCCTCTCGTACACCTGGTGCGACGACAGCCTGAAGTGGCTGCCGCTGTCCGCGAACGAGCGGATGGAGGTCATGCTGAAGTCCCTCGGCGAGATCTACCCGAAGGTCGACATCCGCCGCCACGTCATCGGCAACCCGGTGACCGTGTCCTGGGAGAACGAGCCCTACTTCATGGGCGCGTTCAAGGCCAACCTCCCCGGCCACTACCGCTACCAGCGCCGTCTGTTCACGCACTTCATGCAGGACCGCCTCCCCGAGGACAAGCGCGGCATCTTCCTCGCGGGCGACGACATCTCCTGGACGGCCGGCTGGGCCGAGGGCGCCGTGCAGACCGCCCTGAACGCCGTCTGGGGCGTCATGCACCACCTCGGCGGCTCCACCGACGCCACCAACCCGGGCCCGGGCGACGTCTACGACGAGATCGCCCCGGTGGAACTCCCGGAGGACTGATCCTTCCCGGATCCCCGTGACCACGGGCCGTCCCCGCGCGAACAGCGCGGCGGCGGCCCGTTCTCATGCCCGGCGGCACCCCGGCCCCTTCCAGGACGGGATCCGGCGCGGTCGGGGTCTGGCGTTTCTGGCGTCGTCTCCGCACTCCGGGCAGGGCTGACCGGGCCCGGTGCCCGGCCGCAGCACCGGCCGGGTGCCGCCGTCAGAGGAGGCCGAGGCCGCCGGTCCGGGCCGGCGGTCCCGTCCGGCAGGGGACCGCCGCGGCCGGCAGCGGGGTCAGCAGGCAGCGGCCGACCAGGCCGACGCCGGAGTCCAGGGACTCCGCGAACTCCTCGGCCAGGTCGGGGGAGCGGCGCAGGGTCCACAGGAGGCGGGCCGCCGCCCAGGCGCCGGAGCGGGCGCGGTCCAGGCTCCACGAGCCGAGCAGGTGGGTCAGCGGGTCGGCGATCTCCAGGAGGTCCGGGCCCGGCATCAGGTCCTCGCGGATGTGTTCCTCCAGGGCGACCAGGGTGTCGCCGACCCGGTCGAAGTCCGCCTCGAGGGCGCGGGGTTCGCAGTCGAGGGCGCGGCAGGTCGACACCACCGCCAGCGCCAGGTCGTGGCCGATGTGCGCGTTGATCCCGGCCAGGGCGTGCTGGAGCGGACGCACCCCCGGGTGGCGCCGGTACTGGAGCAGGGGGCGCCAGCAGGCCGGGGCCCGGTCCGACTCCACCGCCGTCAGGTAGCGCTCCGCGAACCGCACGCTGAGCGTCTGCGCCGCCCGTGGCGCCGGGAAGTCCCCGCGCTCGATCCGGCGGTGCAGGGTCCGGGTCACCGTCAGGTACACCCGGTTGAAGACGGCGACGCCGTCCTGCGGCGGCAGCCGCTCGTCCAGGGCGCGCATCCGCGCCAGCACCGCTTCCATGGGAGGCAGGTTCGCAGGCCCCGGCGGGGATCCGGGGAACTTGGCCGTACGCTTCCCCGGTTCGGGCGAAACCCCGTCAACGCTGCTTGTCCTGCGGCTCCTGGGCGTCGTAGGCGGAGGTGCCCGCGTCGAGCAGGGGCGGCTGTTCCTTCAGGTGTGCGGGGGCGAAGTACCGCAGCGCGTGGTAGCCGGTGATCACCACGATCGTGCCCAGGGCGATGCCCCCGAGTTCGAAGGTGTCGGTGATCTGGAGCTTGACCCCGCCGACGCCGATGATGATGCCCGCGGCGGCCGGCACCAGGTTCAGCGGATTGCGCAGGTCCACCCGGCCGTGGAGCCAGATCTGGGCGCCGAGCAGGCCGATCATGCCGTAGAGGATCACGGTGATGCCGCCGAGCACCCCGCCGGGGATCGCGGCGACGACCGCGCCGAACTTGGGGCACAGGCCGAAGAGCAGCGCGAAGCCGGCCGCCGCCCAGTAGGCCGCGGTGGAGTAGACGCGGGTGGCGGCCATGACGCCGATGTTCTCGGAGTACGTGGTGTTCGGCGGGCCGCCGACCGCCGTGGACAGCATGGACGCGGCGCCGTCGGCGGCGATCGCGGTGCCGAGCTTGTCGTCGAGCGGGTCGCCGGTCATCTCGCCGACGGCCTTGATGTGCCCGGCGTTCTCCGCGATCAGCGCGATCACCACCGGCAGCGCGATCAGGATCGCCGACCACTCGAACTGCGGGGCGTGGAAGGAGGGCAGGCCGATCCAGTCCGCCTTGCCCACCCCGGACAGGTCCAGCCGCCAGTGGTCCACGGCCTCGGGACCGCCCATGGGGGAGTGGATCTTGCCGAAGACCAGGTCGGAGATCCAGGAGATCCCGTACCCGAAGAGCAGCCCGAGGAAGATCGCGATGCGCGACCAGAACCCGCGCAGGCACACCACCGCGAGCCCGGTGAACAGCATCACCAGCAGCGCCGTCCACTGGTCCTGCGGCCAGTACGTGGAAGCGGTCACCGGCGCCAGGTTGAAGCCGATCAGCATGACGACCGCGCCGGTCACCACCGGCGGCATCGCCGCGTGGATGATCTGCGCGCCGAAACGCTGGACGGCGAGCCCGGACAGGAACAGGGCCGCTCCGACCACGAAGACGGCGCCGGTCACCGTCGCGCTGTCGCCGCCCGAGGCCCGGATCGCCGCCGCCACGCCCACGAAGGAGAGCGAGCAGCCCAGGTACGAGGGGATCCGCCCGCGCGTCGCGAGGAGGAAGATCACCGTCGCGATGCCGGACATCATGATGGCCAGGTTCGGGTCCAGGCCCATCAGGACCGGCGCGACGAAGCTCGCGCCGAACATGGCCACGACGTGCTGGGCGCCCAGCCCCGCGGTCCGCGGCCACGACAGCCGCTCCTCCGGCCGGACCACCGCGCCGGGGGCGGGGGTCCGCCCGTCTCCGTGCAGGGTCCAGCGCACGCCGAGGCCCATGTTCCGCTCCGTTTCTCCGGCTGACAACACGTCGAGGCCGCGGCGCAGGGGATGCCGCCACGGCCAGCGATATATTACGGCCGGATTCGCTCGGGTTCGTCCCTATTGCTTGGGCCGGCCTTCCCCGTAGCCTGCCCCACCGGCGGCCCCGGCCGCAGCACCGCGGCCCCCACGACCAGCGCGAAGGCCAGCAGGGTGACCAGGCCGAAGGACACCACCAGCGAACTCGCGTCCGCCACCGCGCCGATCGCCGACGGGGCGATCAGCCCCGAGGTGTACGTGATCGTCGCGACACCGGCGATGGCCTGCGCCGGGGCCGGACCGCTGCGCGCCGCGGCCGCGAAGGCGAGCGGGACCACCACCGCGATCCCCAGCCCGATCAGACCGAAGCCCGCCAGGGCCGCGGCCGGCTCCCGGACCGTGACCACGAGCACCCCGCCCGCGGTGGCCAGGACCCCGCCCGCCCGGACCGTGCGCACCGCCCCGAACCGGTCGACCACCCGGTCCCCGGCCAGCCGGGCGGCGGCCATGGTCAGCGCGAACGCCGTGGTGGAGGCGGCCGCCAGGCCGGCATCGGTGTGCAGGACGTCCCTGAGGTAGACCGCCGACCAGTCCAGGCTCGCCCCCTCCGCGAAGACCGCCGCGAACCCTATGGCGCCGATCAGCAGCGCCGACTTCGGCGGCAGCGCGAAATGCGGCGGCGCCTGCGCGTCCTCGGCGCTCCTCAGGTCCAGCACCCCCTGTACGGCGGCCAGCCCGGCCGCGGTGAGGACCAGTGCGGCGACCAGGTGGTGCAGCCGCGCGTCCGCCCCGGTGTGCGCGGCGACCGTACCCGCGGCGGAGCCGAGCAGCGCGCCCACGCTCCACATGCCGTGCAGCGAGGACATGATCGAGCGGCCCAGCCGGTTCTCGGTCTCCACGCCGAGCGCGTTCATCGCCACGTCCGACATGCCGGAGGTGGCTCCGTAGACGAACAGCGCACCGCACAGGATGGGAAGGTTCGGGGCGAGGCTCGGCAGGATGAGGGAGAGGGTCCACAGCACCAGCAGGACCCGCAGCGCGGCACGGGCGCCGAAGCGGTGGTTGATCCGCCCCGCCAGCGGCATCGCGAGCGCCGCGCCCAGGGCCGGGAAGGCGAGGGCCAGCCCCAGGGTGCCGGCGCTGAGCTGCGCGTGTTCCTGGATCCAGGGGATGCGGGTGGCGAAGGAGCCGGTGACGGCGCCGTGGGCGCAGAAGACGGCGGCTATCGCGAAACGGGCGTGGCGCAGTCGCGCCGGGCTGAGGTCTGATTCCCCGGTCATGGGCAGTAAACTATCAGGAACCTTGCCTGATGGTTAATGGCTTCGACCTCCCTAAGATGGGCGCCGTGACTCCCGCCAAGGCAACCGCCACCGCCACCGCCGTTCCGTCCCCCGCCTCCCCGAGCACGGCCCGGGCCATCAACGACCGCCTCGCCCTGCGCCTCCTCCAGGAGTCCGGCCCCCTGACGGCCACCCAGCTCAAGACGCTGACCGGCCTCTCCCGGCCCTCGGTCGCCGACCTCGTCGAGCGGCTGACCGGAGCCGGGCTCATCGAGGTCGTCGGCGAGTCCGGCGAACAACGCCGCGGCCCCAACGCCCGGCTCTACGGGATCGTCGCCCGCCGCGCCCACCTGGCCGCCCTCGACGTACGGACGGACAGCGTCACGGCCGTGGTCACCGACCTCCTCGGCCACCCCCTCGCCGAAGCCGCCCTGCCCGCCGGCGCCCCCGAGGACGCGGTGGCCGCCCTGCTGCGCACCGCCCGCGAAGCCGGCGCGGGCGAGCTGCACACCGTGGTCGTCGGAGCCCCCGGCCTGGTCGCCCCGGGCAGCGGGGAGCTGCGCGACACCACCGGCCTGCCGAGCTGGCACCGGGACCTGGTGACCGCCCTCCAGCAGAGCCTGCCCGCCGTGGTCGTGGTCGAGAACGAGACCAACCTCGCCGCCCTCGCCGAGCAGCGCCTGGGCGCCGCCCGCGACCTCGACTCCTTCGTCCTGCTGTGGCTCGGCGCGGGCGTGGGCGCGGCCGTGGTCCTGGACGGCCGGCTGCGCCGGGGCGCCTCCGGCGGCGCGGGCGAGATCGGCTTCCTGCCGGTGCCGGGCACCGGCAGGCTGCCCTCCGCCACCGACTGCGGGGGCGGATTCCACGCCCTGGCGGGCCGGGACGCCGTGGCGGCGCTGGCGGCGGAGCACGGCTTCCGGGGCCCGGTCGAGGAGGCGGTGGCCGGCGCCGCCGGCGAGGCCTTCCTCGACGCCCTGGCCGAACGCCTCGCCCTGGGCGCGGCGGCGGTCGCGGCCGTCCTGGACCCGGGCTGCGTGGTCCTGGCCGGCGAACTCGGCCGCGCGGGCGGCCCCGCCCTGGCCGCCCGGGTCGCCGACCGCCTGACGACGCTGACGCCGGTCCCGACGGAGGTCCGCGCCACGGCCCTGGGCGGCCCGGCCGTCCTGGCGGGAGCCCGCCTGGCCGCGCGCGAGGCGGCGCAGGAGGTGCTGTTCGGCCGCTAGTGCTGTGGCCTGACCCGCAGGGTTGTTGCAGCGCCGCAGGACGTGCGAGGACCCGGTGGCAAAACGTGCGAGGACCCGGTGGCCGCCGGGCCACCGGGTCCTCACATCAGGTCACCTACGGGGGTCAGCAGGCCCCCTGGTCCTTCCAGACACCCCATTCACCGGTGGTGCCGGGCTCTTCGTTCTGCGTCCACCACTGGGCCTTCCAGTTGCGGCCCTTGTGCGAGACGACGTTGCCGCTGTTGTAGACCGTGCCCGCCACGTACGCGGGGTTCGTGCACGTCCCGCCCGGCGGGGTCGTCGGAGGCGTCGTCGGGGGAGTGGTCGGCGGGGTCGTGGGCGGGGTCGTGGGCGGCGTGGTCGGCGGCTGGGTGCCGCCCGGCTGCACCACCGTGGTGCCGCGCGCCAGGTCCCCGGCCAGGGCGTACGTCGTGCCGGAGATGTTCACCGTCCAGTTGGAGGGCGTGGACACCGGCAGGTAGTAGTTGAACGCCAGGTCGACCGAGGCGCCGGGGGCCAGCGACTGCCAGGCCGGGAGCTTCAGCGAGACCCGGTGGAAGTCGCCCTTCAGGCCGCCGACGTTGCTGCCGGTGTGGTCGCTGCTGATCACCTTCGTGCCGAAGCCGGACTGGTCCGAGGCGTTGTTCGGGGCCGAGGTGGCGTAGTCGAACTGGAACTCGGTGCCGCCCGGCAACGCGGCGTTCGTGTTGTTGGTGATCTTGATCTTCGGGGTGATCGGGTAGTTGGAGTCGCCCAGCTTGAACTCGGTGAACTCCGTCTTGATGTCCACGGCCTGCGCGGGCAGCGCGGCTTTGGACTTCTTCGCGCCGTACGGGGCGGCGGCCTTGAACTTGTCGTACATCAGCGAGGTGAGCGTGTCACCCATCTCGTACTGGCCCTTGGCGGCGTTCCAGTCGTAGTCGCCGGCCATCTCCCAGACCATCGTGCCGCCGATGCCGCGGTCGATCACGTAATCGGCCTTGGCGGCCACCGACTGCTCGTCCTCCGTGGAGAGGAAGACCTTCTTCTGCGCGTTCCACAGCCACGGCGCCACCAGCGTGGAGTCGTACTTGCGGGCGTAGGTGCCGGTCAGGGTGGTGTTCGCCGGGAAGCCGTACCTGGTGACGTAGTCGCCGACGATCCCCTTCTCCAGGTTCTTGGCGTGCCACATCGGGTTGGACCCGGCGGGAGACTCGACGCCGTTGGTGTCCTTGTCGTGCCACAGGTTGTCGATGCCGACCGCGCCGTCACCGCACTTGGTCAGGCCCGCACCGGCCGGGCAGGTGGTCGCGGGGGCCTTGCCCCACAGGCCGTCGGTGCCGCCCTGCACGTTCTTGTGGCCGCGGGTGTAGTAGGGCAGGCCGATGTTGATCCGGCCGGCCGGCATGGAGCCGCGGAAGTAGTGGTAGGCCCAGTCGGTGTTGAGGTAGCCGATGTTCCCGTACTGGGAGCTGCCGTAGACGTTCGCGGCGGCCAGCTCGGCGTCCTTGCCGTCGTCGAAGAGCGAGGCGTTCGGCCCGACGAACTCGTTCCAGGCGCCGTGCAGGTCGTAGGACATGATGTTGACGTAGTCCAGGTACTTCTGCATCTGGAACGTCTCCATGCCCCGCAGCAGGTAGCCGGAGGAGGGGGCGGCGACGGTGAGCAGGTAGTGCTTGCCGTCGGCGGCGCCCGCGCGGTCGAGCTTCTCGCGCAGGGACTTCATCAGGGCGTCGTAGCCCTTGACGAGGCCGGCCCGGCGGGCGTTGGACAGCTGCCAGTCCAGCGGGTTGCCGGCGTCCTTCATCGTGGTCGGGTACTCGTAGTCGATGTCCACGCCGTTGAACCCGTACTTGCGGATGAACTCGACCGAGGAGTCCGCGAAGGTGTCGATGCCGGCCTGGTTGACCGAGCCGTCGGCGTTGGTGGCCATCGAGTAGAAGCCGCCGGAGGCGACCCGGTTGCCGTCGTCGCCGAAGTAGCCGCCCGTCTCCGCCCAGCCGCCGACCGAGATCAGCGTCTTGACGTCGGGGTACTGCTTCTTGAACTTGGTCAGCTGGTTGAAGTGGCCCTTGTAGGGGAGGGCGGGATCCATTTCGGCGCCCGCCACGCCCGGCCAGGTCATCCCGGTGGCGGCGTTGTTCACGTTGTCCGTGCCGACCGAGATCTTGTTGTCGGCTCCCACGTGCGCGAACGCGTAGTTCAGATGGGTGACTTTGGACCAGGGGATGTTGTTGGCGAGGTAGGCGGGCGTGCCGTCCTTGCCAGTGCGCCAGCCCGTGAAGTAGCCGATGACACGACGCTGGTGGTCCGCGCCCATCTTCTCGCGGCCCTCGGTGTCGTACACCGAGCAGTAAGGGACGTCGACACCGGCGGTCTTGTACAGCCCGTCGGGGCGACAGGACTCGTTGTCGGCGGCGTGCGAGACGCCCGTCGAGAGCCCGCCCATCAGCAGTCCGGCGATTGCGGCGCCGGATGCCAGGAGCATCGCTCTCGTACGCGTGGGGGACAGCATGGAGCCTCCTGGGGAGGGGAGGTGGCAGGACACAAAGGGACACAACGTGGAGCAACAGCAAGGTGACTGACTCGTGTTGGCCCGTGACGTGCGCACATCTGACGGGCTGTTCCGCGGAAGATGAAGGGAACGTTAAGAGGACTAGACCAACCCGTCAATAGGTCTGGACCAAAGCTGGCGCCAGTTGGCCGACCCGTTGCAGCGCCCGGCCTCCGCCGGCCCGGCACCGGACCGCTGTCCTCCGCCCGGCCCGCCCGTCACCGGACCGCCACCGTCCGCCGCCCACCCCACCTCGCCCGCCGCCGCCCCCAGTCGCAATCGCCCGCCCCGCCCGCCCGCGCCCCCGCCGGACGGCCAGGCTGAGACCGCCTCGAATCCGCCTTCATGTGAGCCAGGCCACATCTCCTCACTCGCGTGGCCCCCGATCACCCGTGGCAGACTGGCTCCAGTACCAGTAAGCAGCGCACTCCGGGGTCGGTGTAATTCCGAACCGGCGGTTATAGTCCGCGACCCGTCCGCAGCCAGCGGCCGGTTGACCAGGTGAGATTCCTGGACCGACGGTTAAAGTCCGGATGGGAGGCAGTGCGCGGCGGGCCAGTGACCGGTACGCCGCCGTCGGCGGTTCGTCGGCGTATTCCCCCGTGGATACGTCTGACCGGACCGTTTTCCGGCCTCGGCGTCCCCGTGTGCGCAAGCCCGCTTCATCTGTCGTATCCCGACAGGCCCCGGAGTCCGTGCCCGATGAGGCAGGAGGACCCGGTGGCGACACCTACAGCGGACGCAGCACCCGACGCGGCCACCCGCGCCATGCGCCGAGCCGTCGAACTCGCGGCCCGCGGGCTCGGCTCCACCACCCCCAACCCGGTCGTCGGCTGCGTCATCACCGACGCCGCGGGCACCGTCGTCGGGGAGGGCTGGCACCAGCGGGCCGGCGGCCCGCACGCCGAGGTCCACGCCCTGCGCGCGGCGGGCGACGCCGCCCGCGGCGCCACCGCCTACGTCACCCTCGAACCCTGCAACCACACCGGCCGTACGGGACCCTGCGCCCAGGCCCTGATCGCCGCCGGGATCAGCCGCGTCGTGTACGCCGTGTCCGACCCCAGCGCGCAGGCCGGCGGTGGCGCCGCCACCCTGCGCGCCGCCGGGATCGAGACCACGGCCGGACTCCTCGCCGACGAGGCGGAGCAGGGCAACGCCGCCTGGCTGACCTCCGTACGCCTCGGGCGCCCGCACGTCACCTGGAAGTACGCCGCCACCCTCGACGGCCGCAGCGCCGCCGCGGACGGCAGCAGCCGCTGGATCAGCTCCGCCGAGTCCCGGGCCGACGTCCACCGGCTGCGCGCCGAGAGCGACGCCGTCCTCGTCGGCTCCGGCACCCTGCGCGCCGACGACCCGCACCTCGCCGTGCGCGGCATCGAAGGCGCGGACCAGCCGCTGCGGATCGCCCTCGACGCCCGCGCCACGGTCCGGCCGACCGCCCGCATCCTCGACGGGGCCGCGCCCACCCTGCTCGTCGTCGGCGAGGACGCCGACACCCGGCACCTGCCCGGCGTGGACGTCCTGCGCCTTCCCCTGCACGACGGGCACATCGGCGTGCACGACCTGCTCGCCCGGCTGCACGCCCGCGGCACGCGCTCCGTCCTCCTGGAAGGCGGACCCGCCCTGGCCGGGGCCTTCCTCGCCGCCGGAGCCGTCGACCGCGTCATCGGCTACCTCGCCCCGGCCCTGCTCGGCGCGGGCCCCGCGGCCCTTGCCGACGCCGGCATCAAGAACATCTCCGACGCGCTGCGCCTCGACATCACCGAGGCCGTCCGCGTCGGCCCCGATCTCCGCATCACCGCAGTACCCGTCACCGCACCCGCCACCGCCACCAAGGAGCACTGAGTGTTCACCGGAATCGTCGAAGAACTGGGCGAGGTCGCCGCCGTCGAGCAGCTCGCGGAAGCCTCCCGCTTCCGACTGCGCGGCCCCCTGGTCACCGAGGGCGCCAAGCACGGCGACTCCATCGCCGTCAACGGCGTCTGCCTGACCGTCGTGGACACCGCCGACGGCGAGTTCACCGCCGACGTCATGCAGGAGACCCTGAACCGCTCCAGCCTCGGCGCCCTCACCCAGGGCTCCCGGGTCAACCTGGAGCGGCCCATGGCCCTCGGCGGACGGCTCGGCGGCCACCTGGTCCAGGGGCACGTGGACGGCACCGGCGAGATCCTCTCCAGGACCCCCTCCGAGCACTGGGAGATCGTCCGGGTCGCCCTCCCGGCGAACCTCTCGCGCTACGTCGTCGAGAAGGGCTCCATCACGGTGGACGGCGTCAGCCTCACCGTGGTCGAGGCCGCCGCCGACTGGTTCAGCATCAGCCTGATCCCCACCACCCTCGCGCTGACCACCCTGGGCATCAAGCAGCCCGGCGACCCGGTCAACCTGGAGGTCGACGTCCTCGCGAAGTACGTGGAGCGCCTCCTGGCCGCCGGAGTCGACCCCCTGCACGCCGAAGGAGCCGACCGGTGAGCGCCCTGACCTGGCTCAACACCGAGGCCTTCACCGTCTTCGGCCAGAAGGTCATCTGGTCCGACATGATCGGCAACCTGATGGGCCTGGCCGCCCTCGCCCTCGGCTGGCGCCGCTCCATATGGACCTGGCCCGCCCAACTGCTCTCCGGCGTGATCCTCATCGCCGCCTACGCCTCCGCCCACCTCTCCGGCGGCGTCGGCAAGCAGCTCCTCGTCATCGGCGTGGCCCTCTGGGGCTGGCGCGCCTGGCAGCAGGGCAAGCGGCAGGCCCAGGACGGCTCCATCGCGGTACGCACCGCCACCTGGAAGGAGCGCGGACTGCTCCTCGCCGGAGCGGCGCTGGGCACCCTCGCCGTCGGCGGGCTGTTCACGCTCTTCCCGCACCTGTCCTGGAGCCCGTGGGCCGACGCCTACATCTTCGTCGGCACCATCGTCGCGATGATCGCCCAGGCCCGCGGCCTCGTCGAGTTCTGGTTCGCCTGGCTCCTCGTCGACCTGGTCGGTGTCCCCCTCGCCTTCAACGGCGGCCTGGCCTTCTCCGGCCTCGTCTACGTCGTGTACTTCGCCCTCGTCCTGTGGGGCGCCTACGACTGGTACCAGCGCTCGCGCACCACCTCCGCCCCGGCCCTGGAAGGAGCAACGGCATGACTCCCACCCTCAAGCCCGTGCCCGACGTCCTCGACGTCCCCGAAGAGACCTTCCGCCTCGACCCGGTCGAGCAGGCCATCCGCGACATCGCCGCGGGCCGCCCGATCGTCGTCGTCGACGACGAGGACCGCGAGAACGAGGGCGACCTCGTCATCGCCGCCGAGAAGGCCACCCCCGAGATCATCGCCTTCATGATGAGCGAGTGCCGCGGCCTGATCTGCGCCCCCATGGAGGGCCCCGAGCTGGAGCGGCTCGAACTCCCCCAGATGGTCCAGAACAACACCGAGTCGATGAAGACCGCCTTCACCGTCTCCGTCGACGCGAGCGCCGCCCACGGGGTCTCGACCGGCATCTCCGCCGCCGACCGCGCCACCACCCTGCGCCTCCTGGCGAACGGGACCTCCGAGCCCGGCGACTTCGTGCGCCCCGGCCACATCTTCCCGCTGCGCGCCAAGCCCGGCGGCGTCCTGGTCCGCAACGGCCACACCGAGGCCGCCGTCGACCTCGCCCGCCTCGCGGGCCTGCGCCCGGCCGGCGCCATCGTGGAGATCGCCGGCGAGGACGGCGTCATGCTGCGGCTGCCCGAGCTGATCCCCTTCGCCCGCAAGCACGGCCTGACGATCATCTCCATCGAGGACCTGATCGCCTACCGCCGCTCCGCCGAGCCCACCGTGCGCCGCGAGGCCGAGGTCAGCCTGCCGACCTCCTTCGGCGACTTCACCGCGTACGGCTACCGCTCCACCGTCGACGGGGTCGAGCACGTGGCCCTCGTCCACGGCGAGGTCGGCGGCGGCGAGGACATCCTCGTCCGGATGCACTCCGAGTGCCTGACCGGCGACATCTTCCAGTCCCAGCGCTGCGACTGCGGCCCCCAGCTGCACGCCTCCATGGAACGCATCCAGGCGGAGGGCCGCGGCGTCGTCGTCTACCTGCGCGGCCACGAGGGCCGCGGCATCGGACTGCTGTCCAAGCTGCGCGCCTACGAGCTCCAGGAGCGCGGCCGCGACACCCTCGACGCCAACCTGGAACTCGGCCTGCCCGCCGACGCCCGGGACTACGGCGCCGGCGCGCAGATCCTCGCCGACCTCGGCGTGCACAGCGTCCGGCTGCTGACCAACAACCCCGACAAGTCCGCCGCCCTCGTCCGGCACGGCATCACGGTCGCCGGCCGCGAGGCCATGCCGATCGAGGCGGGCGAGCACAACCTGCGGTACCTGCGCACCAAGCGGGACCGGATGGGGCACGACCTGCCCTGGCTGGAGGGGGCCGTGCCCACCTCCGCCTGCGGCAACCAGTAACCACACACACCAGCACACACCACCACAACCCGTACGCACCAGTACGTACCCGTACACGAACCACCGAGGAGCAGAGCTGTGAGCGGCAAGGGCGCACCCGAACTGAGCGTGAAGAACTGCGGAGACCTGCGAGTCGCCGTCATCGCTGCCCAGTGGCACGAGAAGGTCATGGACGGACTGGTCGACGGCGCCCTGCGGGCCCTGCACGAGCTGGGCATCGACGAGCCCACCCTGCTGCGGGTCCCGGGCAGCTTCGAGCTCCCGGTCGTGGCGAAGGTACTCGCCGGTCGCGGTTACGATGCCATCGTCGCCCTCGGTGTGGTCATCCGCGGCGGCACCCCGCACTTCGACTACGTCTGCCAGGGCGTCACCCAGGGCCTGGTACAGGTGTCGATCGACACCGGAGTCCCCGTCGGCTTCGGCGTACTGACCTGCGACAACGACGAGCAGGCGCTGGACCGCGCCGGGCTCGAGGGGTCGAACGAGGACAAGGGGCACGAAGCGGTCACCGCCGCCGTCTCCACCGCCATGACCCTGCGGACCGTCAGCGAACCCTGGCGCTGAGTGGCGTGGGGGAACCCCGTATTCTGAGGACCATCATGGCGAACAAACCCCCCAAGAGCTTCGAAGAACTCTTCACCGAGCTCCAGCTCAAGGCCGCCAACGGCGACCCCAGCACCTCCCGCACCGCCGAGCTCGTCAGCAAGGGCGTCCATGCCATCGGCAAGAAGGTCGTCGAGGAGGCCGCCGAGGTCTGGATGGCCGCCGAGTACGAGGGCAAGGAAGCCGCCGCCGAGGAGATCTCCCAGCTGCTCTACCACGTCCAGGTGATGATGGTGGCGCGCGGGATCTCCCTCGACGACGTCTACGCGCACCTCTAGGCCGGAGCTCCGCCCGCGGGCCCCCGCCCCACCAGCACACACCTTTCGCAACCTACGCACCAAAGGAAGCCCCATGCTGCGCATCGCCGTCCCCAACAAGGGTTCACTCTCCGGACCGGCGTCGGCGATGCTCCATGAGGCCGGCTACCGGATGCGCAAGGAGTCCAAGGAGCTCGTGGTCGTCGACCCCGAGAACGAGGTGGAGTTCTTCTACCTCCGCCCCAAGGACATCGCGATCTACGTCTCCTCGGGCAAGCTCGACATCGGCATCACCGGCCGCGACCTGCTGCTCGACTCCGGCGCCAGCGCCGAGGAGATCCTGGCGCTGAACTTCGGCCGCTCCACCTTCCGCTACGCCACCCTCCCCGGCACCGCGAAGGGCCCCGAGGACTTCCACGGGATGACGATCGCGACCTCGTACGAGGGAATCGTCGCCAAGCACCTCGCCGAGAAGGGCATCGACGCCTCCGTCGTCCACCTCGACGGCGCGGTCGAGACCGCCATCCAGCTCGGCGTCGCCCAGATCATCGCGGACGTCGTCGAGACCGGCACCAGCCTGCGCAACGCCGGCCTCGAGGTCATCGGCGAGCCGATCCTCACCTCCGAGGCCGTCGTCATCCGGGGCAACGGCACCGACGCCGACGACCCGCGCGCCCAGCAGTTCCTGCGCCGCCTCCAGGGCGTCCTGGTGGCCCGCAGCTACGTGATGATGGACTACGACTGCCGCGCCGAGCACCTGGAGCGCGCCGTCGCCCTCACCCCGGGCCTGGAGTCGCCGACCATCTCCCCGCTGCACAACGAGGGCTGGGTCGCCGTCCGGGCGATGGTCCCGGCCAAGGAGGCGCAGCGGATCATGGACGACCTGTACGAGCTCGGAGCCCGCGCCATCCTCACCACCTCGATCCACGCCTGCCGTCTCTGACCCGTACGCCGTCCGCCGTACGCCGACCCAGTCCGGCGGCGTACGGCGACCCGTACGCCGTCCACAGACCCGTACGCCCCCCTCCCGAAGGCAACGCACGCACATGACCGAGTCCGCCGCCCAGCCCGCACCCCCCGCCCTGCCGGTCACCTTCCGGCCGACCCGCACCCGGGCGGTCCTGCTGGGCGTCGGGCTCGTCATGTTCGTCACCATCACGTCGGTCGCGGTCCTCCTGGAGAGGCTCAACCCGGGAGAGCGCGTCAGCTTCGTCTTCATGGCGGCGCTCCTCACCTCCGTCCTCGTCCTGCTCAGCCGCCCCAAGGTGGTCGCGGACGAGAACGGCGTCACCGTCGTCAACCTCACGACCAAGCGCCGCCTGGAGTGGGCCCAGATCCTGCGGGTCAACCTGCGCCCCGGCGACCCGTGGGTCTTCCTCGACCTCAGCGACGGCACCAGCCTGCCCGCCCTCGGCATCCAGCCCGGCGTGGCCAGGCAGCAGGCCGTCAACGACGCCCGCGCGCTGCGCGCCCTCGCCGAGACCCGCGGAACCGGCGCGCACGACCACTGAGCCGGCCACACCGGCCCTCAGCCGGCCGCGCCGGCCCTGAAGCGGCCCGGAGCCGAAGCTGAGCGGTCCGCCTCCGCCCGCTGCGTCCCATTGCGGCGGCGATCTCAGTGACTACCCTGGTGCGGGGCGCGGCTGCGCGCCCTCCCACCGGCCCCGGGACCCCGTGGCCCGCGGGCAACTGCGACTTGAGGAGTGACTCCCTCCAGCAATGGACGGATCGTCCGGTAGTACCCGCGCCGCCCTCCCCTCGGAGGCGGCGGCATGACCATCCCGCTACTCCTGCTCCTGGCGGCCTTCGCCCTGATCCTCGCCAACGGCTTCTTCGTGGCGGCCGAATTCGGCCTCGTCACCGTCGAGAAGCCCGAGGCCGAACGAGCCGCCGCCGACGGCGACCGCCGTGCCCGCACGGTGGTCGAAGCCCTGCGGGAGCTGTCCTTCCAGCTCTCCGGCACCCAGCTCGGCATCACCATCACCTCCCTCGTGGTCGGCATGCTCGCCGAGCCCGCCCTCGCCGCACTGCTGGCCGGGCCGCTCACCGCGACCGGCCTCCCCGCGGGAGCCACCGCCGGCATCTCCGTGGTCATCGGCATGCTGCTCGCCTCCGCCGTCCAGATGGTCGTCGGCGAGCTCGTCCCGAAGAACTGGGCGGTCTCCCGGCCGCTCCAGGTGGCCCGCTTCGTCGCCGGCCCCCAGCAGGCCTTCTCCGGCGCCCTGCGGCCGGTCATCGCCGGCCTCAACGCCGTCGCCAACCGGCTGGTGCGGCTCCTGGGCGTGGAACCCACCGAGGAGATGGCCTCCGCCCGCACCCCCGGCGAACTGGTCTCCCTGGTCCGCCATTCGGCCCAGGCCGGCGCCCTCGAACAGGACACCGCCGACCTCTTCGTACGGACCCTCTCGCTGGGCGAGCTCACCGCCCAGCACGTCATGACCCCCCGCGTGAAGGTCAGCGCCCTCCAGCACACGGCCACCGCCGCCGACGTGCTCAACCTGACCCGCGCCACCGGACTGTCCCGCTTCCCGGTCTACCGCGAGCGCATCGACGAGATCACCGGTGTGGTCTCCCTCAAGGACGCCCTCGCCGTACCCGAGGCGGAACGTGCCCGCACCACCGTCGGCCGGATCTCCGTCGCCCCGCTGCTGGTGCCCGGCTCCCTGCCGGTGCAGCCCCTCCTGGAGCGGCTGCGCAGCGAACAGCCGATGGCCGTGGTGGTCGACGAGTACGGCGGCACCGCCGGCGTGGTCACCCTGGAGGACATCGTGGAGGAACTCGTCGGCGAGGTCCGCGACGAGCACGACCACGCGGAGGACGGCAGGCCCGAACTGGCCCCCGTACCCGCCGAGGACGGCCGCCCCTCCTGGGAGGCCGACGGCAGCTGCCGGGTGCAGACCTTGCGCCGCATAGGCCTGGAAGTCCCCGAAGGCCCCTACGAGACCGTCGCAGGCCTCGTCGCCGACCTCCTCGGCCGCATCCCCGCCCCCGGGGACCGGGCCGAACTGCCCGGCTGGAAGCTCTCCGTCCGGCAGGTCGGGCGCTACCGGGCCGAACGGGTCCGGCTGGTGCGCACCGTCCCCGCCACCGCCCCCGCCGAACTGGAAGCGGTGGGCCGGTGAACGCCCTCCAGCTCCTGTTCGCCCTGCTCCTCGTACTCGCCAACGGATTCTTCGTCGGCGCCGAGTTCGCCCTCGTCTCCGTACGGCGCAGCCAGATCGAACCGCTCGCCGCACGCTCCAAACGGGCCCGGCAGGTCCTCCACGGCCTGGAGAACCTGCCCCGCATGATGGCCGCCGCGCAGTTCGGCATCACCCTGTGCTCCCTCACCCTGGGAGCCGTCGCCGAACCCACCGTGGCCCGGCTCCTGGAGCCCGTCTTCCACGCCCTGCACGTCCCCCAGGGCCTCATCCACCCCCTCGGCTACGCCCTCGCGCTCGCCGCCGTGGTCTTCCTGCACCTGGTCATCGGCGAAATGGTCCCCAAGAACCTCGCCATGGCCGCCCCCGAGAAGACCGCCCTGTGGTTCAGCCCCGGACTGGTCGCCTTCGCCCGCCTGTGCGGGCCCGTCACGACCGCGCTCGGCGCCTGCGCCACGCTCGTCCTGCGGCTCTTCAAGGTCGAGCCCAAGGACGAGGTCGAGGCCGTCTACACCAGCGCCCAGCTCGGCCGCCTCGTCGAGGACTCCCGGCAGGCCGGGCTCCTGGAACCGGGGGAGCAGGAACGCCTGGAGGACGCCCTCGAACTGGGCAGCCGCCCGGTCACCGACGTCCTCCTCGCCCGGGACCGCATCGTCACCGTCGGCCCCTCGGCCACCCCGCGGCAGATCGAGCAGCTGACGGTGCGCACCGGGTACTCCCGCTTCCCCGTCCGCTCCGGCAGCGGGGCCTTCATGGGATACCTGCACGTCAAGGACGTACTGGACCTGGAGGACCGGGAGCGGGCCGTGCCCCAGCGGGTCTGGCGCCGGATGACCACCCTGTCGGCGACCCTCCCGCTGGACGACGCGCTGAGCGTCATGCGCCGGGACGCCACCCACCTGGCCCAGGTCGCCGACGCGGCCGGCCGCGTGCTGGGCCTGGTCGCCATGGAGGACGTCCTGGAGATGCTGGTGGGGGAGGTACGCGACCCCGCGCACCGCGCGTACGTACGGGGCGCGTAGCGGCTGCCGTGCGGCGCCGTGGCGGGGGGCTCCGCCCCCGGACCCCCGCGCCTCGAAAGCCGGCGGGGCTGTTTCAGCCGCAGCCCCGCCCCGGCTACAACGGCGGAGGCTCCGGCCGTTCCTGGGGCCCCCGCCCTGACAGGACCTCCCCGTACGCCTGCATCAGGTCCGCCAGCCGCAACGTGGCCAGGTCGTCCCGGGAGGGATCGCCCGCGAAGCCCGCCAGCCGCAGGTCCCGGTAGGCGCAGCTCTTCTCGTACAGGGTGCGCAGGAAGCGGCCGTTGCCGAGCTCGTCGATCCACCCCTGGTCCACCACGTGCCCGCTGATGCTGCGCAGTTCCTCCAGCGCCTCCTCGTCCCAGCGGTCGCCGTTCGCGTCCGCCACCACCCCGCCGATCGCGGTCAGCTCCAGCGGCCGGTAGCTGGGGAAGTCCACCCGCGTGGTGAACCGCGAGGACAGCCCCGGATTGGCGGCCAGCAGCCGGTCCATCCCGGCCGGATAGCCCGCCAGGATCACCACCAGGTGGTCCCGGTTGTCCTCGGCCCGCTTCAGCAGCACCTGCAGGGCCTCGTCCCCGTACGCGTCGCCCTTGCTGTACCCGGAGTTGGAGAGGCTGTACGCCTCGTCCACGAACAGCACCCCGCCGATCGCCGAGTCGATCAGCTCGTTCGCCTTCACCGCGGTCTGCCCCAGGAACTCGCCCACCAGGTCCGACCGCTGGGCCTCCACGAGATGGTCGCCGCCCAGCAGGCCCAGGGCGTAGAAGACGCGGCCCAGGATCCGCGCCACCGTGGTCTTGCCCGTGCCCGACGGGCCGGAGAACACGAAGTGCCGTTTCGGCGGCTGCACCGGCAGCCCTTGCCCCGCCCGCAGCCGCGCCATGTGCAACTGCGCCGACAAGGCCTTCACCTGCCGCTTGACGGGCTCCAGGCCCACCATCCGCTCCAGCTCCGCCAGCGCCTCGGCGAGCGCCTCCGGATCCGCCGGACCGGCCGGCAGCCCCGGGGGCGCGGACTGCGGAGGAACGGACACCTTGCGCCGCGCGCCCTCCCCCCGGCCGGGCGGCGGCACCCCCGGCGAGCCCGGGCCGTACCGAGGATCGGGCGGATCGGGCGCCGCCAGCGGATCCTGGTCCGGCTGCCCGTCCGCGGCGGTGTCCGGGACCGGCCCGCCGCCCAGCGCCACCGCCGCGAAGTCCCCGCCCGCCGGGGACGGACCGTGCCCGCCCCAGGCCCCGTACCCCGCGTACCCCGGACCGGCCAGGTCCGCCAGCCCGGCCATGTTGTCGGTGTCGTCGCCGTCCTCGATGGCCGTCAGACGGGCCGCCGTGTCCATGAACGACGGGTCCACCCGGTGCACCGCCCGGTACAGCGGCAGCGCCGCCGCACTGCGCCCCGTACCCTCGTGCGCCCGTGCCAGCCAGTACCGCAGCTCCTTGCGCTGCGGCTGCTCGCTGCGGCACCGCATCAGCGCCGCCGACAGCAGCGGCTCCGCCTGCCCGTACATCTCCAGCCGGACCCGGGCCATCCCGCCGAACAGGCCCGCCTCGATCCCCAGCAGCGGATCGTCCACCAGCGGCTCGGTGTGCAGCACCAGCTGCTCCCAGTCCTTGACCAGGTAGGCCCGGCAGGCGTGCAGGAACCGCACCTGCGGATCGGTGTCCACCGGGGGCAGCGCGGCCAGCGCCTGGTCCAGCTCGGGCACGTGGCGCCCGTCCAGCCAGTGCGAGGCGTGGGCCAGCAGGAGGTCCCGCCGGCTCTCCAGCACCGGCTGCACCCACCAGCCCAGCCAGTACCAGGAGTTCAGCGTCCGCCGGTGGCGGGCCCGCTGCTCGCCGAAACGGTCCCGATGGGCGTACATGCGCAATAAGGCGTTGGCGGTGTCCACCCGGAGCGCGTGCAGGCCCAGCCAGGCGTCGGCCATCGCGGGATCGAGTCGTACGGCCGCCCGGAACTCCTCCTCGGCCTGCGGATAGGCGCCCATGGTGCAGGCGTCGACCCCGCGCAGCCAGGCGAGTTCGGCCGGGGCGTGCGTGCTGCCCGGCATGCCGAAATCCATCACGTCCCCCACAAGCCTGCCCCGTGGTGCGCGGCAACCCCCGCGTCGAGCACGCGAGTTGTCCGGTGCCCCCGACCGGCGTCGCTGAAATCAGGGCTGCATCGTACCTGCGGTTTCGCACCTTACGTAGGGTGCGACGCCCCCGGTTCGGCCGTCCTCCCGGACCCTGGCCCGTGACTCAGGGTGAGGGGTCGGGGGTGCTGCGGCCCGCCGGACCGCGGCCCGCGGAGGGCGCGGGGGCAGAACGAAGCCCCCGATCACGGGGGAACGATCGGGGGCTTCGCGTCCGCGGCAGCCGGTAAAGGCCGCGCATTGAGAACGTAAGGCCGGTGCGGGGCCCCGGTCAAGCAGGTCGACGGAGGCTCGCTGGGGCCCAGGTCCAGGGCCGCTCAGGCCCGGGGGAGCTCGTCACCCTCGGTGACGGAAGTGGGGGTTCCCGCCGTCGCACCGGCCCCGGAAGTCCACTCGTATCCCGTACCGCTCTGGCGCACCAGGATGTCGGCGAAGGGGCGTGAAGGGTCATCCGCGAAGTGCGCGAGCTCCGCGCGCTCCCATCCGTCCCAGAAGCCGGAGAGTTCCCGCCCGTCCCGCTCCCGTCCGCGCCCCCAGGACCGCGCGCGCGGGGTTTCCATCCACAGCAGCCGCGCCAGGTGCGGGCGCAGCGCGCGCCGCCCGGCCCCGACCCCCTCGACGAGCACCACCGCCGCCGGCTCCAGCACCCGCTCCGCGCCGAAGCGGCGCTCCACCCAGTCGTACGGGGCCCAGTGCGCGGGCCGCCCGGCGGCGAGCGGCTCCAGCACCTGCGCGCGCAGCCGCTCCTGCCAGCCGAACAGCTCCTCGTGGGTGGCCACGTCGTCCAGGTGCAGCACCGGCGCCCCGCCCAGGGCCTCGGCGAGCCGGCCGGCGAAGGTGCTCTTCCCCGACCCGGCGTGCCCGTCGACGCCGACCAGCCGGACGGGGCCGAGGGAGGGGGGCAGGGCGGCGAGCTCCCGCGCGAGTGAATCGAGTGACTGGTGTGGCTCCACCCCGCCACCCTACGACCGGCCCGGCCGTCACCCCCGACACGAGCCCGCGGCTTCGGCCCCCGGCCCCCGGGAACTGGAAAGGTGAAGCCAACGATGCACCGACCCACCCCTGGGGGAACCCCGCGATGACCGCACCCACACCGCGCAGGGCCGTACTCGTCGCCGCACTCGCGGTCGCCACCGCCGCCACCGCGGCCACCGTCTCCGGGGGCAGCGCCTCCGCCGCGGCCCCGCCCGCCCCCCGCGGCCCGGGCCGCACCGTCGACAACCGCTTCTGGTACGCGTACGAGCACTGGCTCGCCGGCCGCCACCACGGCACCACCGCCGTCCCCGGCGCCCGCCCCGGCCTGGAGATCCGTACTCCGGCCGGCCGCACCGAGTACACCGACCCGCACACCGGGAAGAAGAGCACCTGGGAGTACGCCACCTGGACCTCCCCGGTGCACCGCCCCGCCGTGCCCGCCACCGAGGCCATCGCCTCCTGGAACGCCCGCACCCCCGCCGGCACCTGGATCCAGACCGAACTGCGCGGCACCTACACCGACGGCACCACCACCCCCTGGTACGTCATGGGCCGCTGGGCCTCCGGCGACGGCGACATCCGCCGCACCTCCGTGGACGGCCAGAGCGACGGCCGCACCACCGTCTGGACCGACACCCTCGCCGTCGACGCCCCCGCGGGAGGCCTGCGCCTCACCGACTGGCAGCTGCGCCTCACCCTGTACCGCAGGCCCGGCGCCGCCACGGGACCCACCGTCCGGCTCGCCGGAGCCATGGTCTCCGACGTCCCGGACCGCCTCACCGTCCCCGCCTCCACGCCCTCCGGCCAGGCCGTCGAGCTGCCCGTACCGCGCTACTCCCAGGAGGTCCACGCCGGGCGCTACCCCCAGTACGACAACGGCGGCGAAGCCTGGTGCAGCCCCACCTCCTCCCAGATGGTCATCGAGTACTGGGGCGGCCGGGCCAGTGCCACCGCCACGGCCTGGGTCGATCCGAAGTACTCCGACCCGCAGGTGTGCCACGCCGCCCGCTCCACCTACGACGCCGCGTACAAGGGCTGCGGCAACTGGCCCTTCAACGCCGCGTACGCCGCCACCTACCGCGGGCTCGCCGGAGTGGTCACCCGGCTCGGCTCCCTCGCCGACCTGGAGATCCTGGTCCGGGCCGGGATCCCCGCCATCACCTCGCAGTCCTTCCGGACCGAGGAGCTCACCGGAGCCGGTTACGGCACCGCGGGCCACCTGATGACCGTCATCGGCTTCACCGCCGCCGGGGACGTGATCGCCAACGACCCGAACTCTCCGGACAACGCGTCCGTCCGCCGGGTCTACGAGCGGCGCGAATTCGAGAACATCTGGCTGCGCACCAAGCGGCACAACGCGGCGGGCAAGGTCGTCTCGGGCAGCGGAGGCATCTGCTACCTCTACGCCCCGGCCGCGCCGAGCCCCGTGCAGTTCGCGGCGCTGGGGGCGGTCGGAGTGCTCTGACCTCGGCCTTCGGGCGTCCAGGAGCGCGGCCCGGGCGGCGGTTTGATGCCGGGAAAGGGGCATATTTTCCGTTGACCGGAGACCCGTATAAGCGCAACATAATGGGGTAAATGGGAGATAAAGGCTTCTCGTAGGAGGCGGCCCGCCATGACCACCCATCCGAGCATCGAGCACCACCCCGACCTCGCCGAGATGCGCACTCGGTTCGAGCGGGTGACCAGTACTCCCGCCGCGCAGGCAGTCGAGGCAATGGCCCTGGTCACGGGCCTTTACCTGGCGGCCTCGCCGTGGATCGCCGGTTTCAGCGTCCTGACCCCGCTCGCCATCAACAACCTGATCGCCGGCCTGGCGTTCTGTCTGTGCATGGGCGGTCTGGGTTCCGCGTACGAGCGCACCCATGCGATGGCCTGGACGGCGGTCGCACTCGGTGCGTGGACGATCATCGCCCCGTGGGCCATCGCGGGTGAGATGGACGTGACCCGTACGGTGGTCAACAACGTGATCACCGGAGCCGTCGCCCTCTGCCTCGGCCTCGCCATGGCGGCGATGGCCGGACGCAGCCGGGAGACCCGCGCCTGACGGGGACACCGGACCCGCCGCCGGGCCCCGACCGCACCGGACCTGCCGGAGCGGCCGGGGCCCGGCAGGTCCGCGGCGGTTGCGGCCCGGCAGCTCCGGATCGGCCGGGGCCGGGCGGCGTGACGCCGGCCACCAGTGACCCTCGTCTCTACCGCGAAGGCCGCGAACGCTGGCACATTGGACACCATGACTGCCACCAGTGCCGCCCTGACCGCCCGCGCCCGCAACCTCGTCCGTACCGGGGGCCCCAAGGAGGATTCCTCCTGGCTGGAACACGTCCTCGGCTGGACGCTCGTGGTCGTCGTCGCCATGTTCGTCACCCAGGTCGGCTGGCTGTAAGGCGCGGCCCGCCGGTCACGCCCTCTCCGCCGGTCACGCCCGCGGCGGGCGTCCGCCGCCCTTCACCGTCTTGCCGTCGCCATGACTGTTCATCCCGTACGTCCCGTCGTCCCGTACGTCGTCCGGTGCGGAGGGGAAGTGCGAAGAGAGCCCGACATACAGGTCTGCCATACTTCGGGGCATCCTGTGGCAGTTCGAGGCTAGGGCTGACTTTGAACAATGGTCAACAGCGCGGAGCGACCGGCCGATCGCAGGTACGCAGGGCCGAACTCATAGCCATCGGGCGCAAATTGTTCGCCGACACCTCGTACGACGCGCTCTCCATGGACGACATCGCCAAGCACGCGGGCGTCGCCAAGGGGCTGATCTACTACTACTTCAAGAGCAAACGCGGGTACTACCTCGCCATCGTCGAGGACTCGGTGGCCGAACTCGTCGCCCGCGCCGCCCGGGACACCGAACTGCCCGCCGCAGAACGGGTGCGCCGCACCGTCGACGGCTACCTCCACTACGCCGAGCACCACCAGGCCGCCTACCGCACCATCGTCACCGGCGGCGTCGGATCCGATGCCGAGGTCCTCGCGGTCCGCGACGCCGTCCGCGAGGAACTGGTCGCCACCATCGCCGAAGGCGCGTACGGACGCCGCACCGTCCCGCCCGTCGCCCGCCTCGCGCTCGTCGGCTGGCTCTCCTCGGTCGAAGGGATCACCCTGGAGTGGATCGGAGCCCTCGCCGCGGACCCGGCCGGCCAGCCCGGCCGCGCCCGGCTCGGAGCCCTGCTCGTACGCCAGCTGCGCGCGACCTTGACGGTCATCGAGGAGTTCGTCCCGGAGTGCCCCGCTCCGCCCCTCCCCGAGGAAGCGGCCCTGCCGTAACGGTGATCTTGCACCGGTGACGGGAGGCGCCTGATCAGGCATACTCGACCCGCCGCAGCCGCTGAACAGGTCCTTCCGTAACCCGGGAGGGCACCATCGGCTGTAAGAGCACCGAGACCCGGCGGCGCGTCCCACACCTCACGCGTCGCCGCCGTGCCCGACGAGGGAGGAGAGCGCCGCCATGACAGACCGCGCCCCGCAGCCGGTGGACCGTCAGCTGCCCACCGAGGAGTCCCGGGACCTCCTCGCGCTCGTACGCGAGATCGCCCAGCGGGAGATCCGCCCCCGGGCCGCCGAGGAGGAGGACTCCGGCCGGTTCCCGCGCGAGATCTTCACCCTGCTGTCCGAGGCCGGCCTGCTCGGGCTCCCCTACGACGGCGCCTTCGGCGGCGGCGAGCAGCCCTACGAGGTCTACCTCCAGGTCCTCGAAGAACTCGCCGCGGCCCGCCTGACCGTAGGCCTCGGCGTCAGCGTGCACTCGCTGGCCTGCCACGGCCTCGCCGGATACGGCACCAAGGAGCAGCAGGGCGCCCACCTGCCCGCCATGCTCGGCGGCGGCCTGCTCGGCGCCTACTGCCTCTCCGAGCCGGCCGCGGGCTCCGACGCCGCCTCGCTGACCACCAAGGCGGTCCGCGACGGCGACGACTGGCTCATCACCGGCACCAAGGCCTGGATCACCCACGGCGGAGTCGCCGACTTCTACACCGTCCTCGCACGCACCGGCGCCGCGGGCCCCAAGGGCATCACCGCCTTCCTGGTCCCGGGCGACGCGCAGGGCCTCACCGCCGCCGTCCCCGAGAAGAAGATGGGCATGAAGGGCTCGCCCACCGCCCAGCTGCACTTCGACGGTGTACGGGTGCCCGACGCCCGCCGCATCGGCGAGGAGGGCCAGGGCTTCACCATCGCGCTCGCCGCACTGGACGCGGGCCGCCTCGGCATCGCCGCCTGCGCCATCGGCGTCGCCCAGGCCGCGCTCGACGAGGCCGTGACCTACGCCCTGGACCGCAAGCAGTTCGGGCACCCGATCGCGGACTTCCAGGGGCTGCGCTTCATGCTGGCCGACATGGCCACCAAGATCGAGGCGGGCCGGTCCCTGTACCTCGCCGCGGCGCGCCTGCGGGACGCGGGCAAGCCGTTCTCCCGCCAGGCCGCCATGGCCAAGCTGTTCTGCACCGACGCGGCGATGGCCGTCACCACGGACGCCGTGCAGATCCTCGGCGGCTACGGGTACACCGCGGACTTCCCGGTCGAGCGGCTCATGCGCGAGGCGAAGGTGCTCCAGATCGTCGAGGGCACCAACCAGATCCAGCGCATGGTCATCGCCCGCCACCTGGCGGGCCCGGAAACCCGCTGACGGCCCGGCTGCGCTAGTAGAGCCCGCTGCCGCCGGCGGGCCAGACCGGGGAGCGGGTGAGGCGGGCCCACTCCGGGTCCCGCCGGCCGGGCAGCGTACGCCCGTCATCGGCCCAGCGGGCCAGCAGCGCACGGTAGATGGGCGGATCGGCGGCCTGGCCCTGCTGCCCGGGCTCATGCTGAACCGATTCTTCGTAACCCGGCTGCACCGGACGCCGCCGCCGGCCCGTTGAAGACTGAAGCATGGTCATGCCCGGCCAACGCCCCACCACAGCACGCGGTAATCGCCCCTGCCCCCAGCCCATCCGTTCGATGGGTCCCTGGGGGTGGGGGTGGGGCCGGGAGCGGGAGCGGGGGTGGGGTGGAGGTGCGGCGGGGCGGGGGCTGCGGCGGGCTTGTGCCGGCGGGGCGGGATCTTGGACGCGGGGCGGTGGCTTCGGGGGCTTGTGCCGGCGGGGCGGGATCGTGGCCGAAGGCGGGGCTCCGGGGGCCTGTGCCGGTGGGAGCCGATCAGGGATGGTTTGGGGGTTTCCCGTCAGTCCCATCGTCTCTCCGTGTCGGGCCGGCCCCTCAAGGGCGCTCCCTGCGGTCGCGTCGCTTCGCGATGGCC
>NZ_JBEZMA010000032.1:0-80483 GCF_040652415.1 Streptomyces sp. NPDC048255 | reverse complement strand
CGGGCCGTACGGGGATCCCCGTACGGCCCGCTTCCGGTATGCGACGGCGCCTAGAACGTGGCGTCGCGTCCGACGCGGCCCAGCCGGCTGTGGCCGCGGCCGTAGGCGTAGTAGACGACGATGCCGATCGCCATCCAGATGCCGAACCGGATCCAGGTCTCGGCCGGCAGGTTGAGCATCAGCCAGAGCGAGGCCGCGATCGACAGGATCGGGATCAGCGGCACCCACGGGGTGCGGAAGGCCCGGTGCAGGTCGGGGCGGGTCCGGCGCATGATGATCACGCCGAGGGCGACGATCACGAAGGCGAACAGGGTGCCGATGTTCACCAGCTCCGCGAGCTTCTCCAGGCTGGTGAAGCCCGCGACGACGGCGATGACCACACCGAGCAGGACGGTCGCCCGGTAGGGGGTGCGGTACTTGGGGTGGGTGACGGAGAAGACGCGCGGCAGCAGTCCGTCACGGCTCATCGCGAAGAACACGCGGGTCTGGCCCAGCAGCAGGATCATGCTCACGGTGATCAGGCCGACGGCTGCCCCGAGACTGATGGCACCGGAGAAGAAGGGCTGGTTCACCGACTTGAAGGCTTCGGCCAGTGGCGCGGTCGGTGACATCTCCGTGTACTTCTGCATGCCGGTGACGACCAGCGTCACGGCGACGTAGAGCACCGTGCAGATGATCAGCGAGCCGAGGATGCCGCGCGGCATGTCCCGCTGGGGGTTCTTGGTCTCCTCCGCCGCCGTGGCCACGACGTCGAAGCCGATGAAGGCGAAGAAGATCAGCGAGGCCGCGGTGAAGATACCCATGACGCCGAAGTTGGTGGGCGCGTAGCCGAAGAGCAGCTGGACCAGCGGCGCGTGGATGCCGCCGCCCGCCGCCTGCGGCTCGGCCGGGGGGATGAACGGCGAGTAGTTGTCGGCCTTGATGAAGAACAGGCCCGCGACGATGACCAGCAGCACCACGGTGACCTTGATGGCGACCACGATCGCCGTGATGCGCGCCGAGAGCTTCGTCCCGATGACCAGGACCGCGGTCAGCGCCAGGATCAGCAGGAAGGCCAGCAGGTCGAAGGTGCCTCCCGCGTCGGGTCCGGACAGCGCTACGGGCATGTCCCAGCCGAGGTTGGTCTGCATGAGATGGCGCACGTACCCCGACCAGCCGACCGCCACCACGGCGGTGCCGAGCGCGAATTCGAGCACCAGGTCCCAGCCGATGATCCAGGCGGGCAGTTCACCGATGGACGCGTAGGCGAAGGTGTACGCCGAGCCTGCCACCGGCACGGTGGACGCGAACTCCGCGTAGCAGAGCGCCGCGAGGGCGCAGACGATGCCGGCCGCCACGAACGCCAGGGCAGTGGCGGGTCCGGCGTTGTTCCGGGCCGCGATGCCCGTGAGAACGAAAATGCCGGTGCCGATGATGACGCCGACGCCGAAGACGGTCAGGTCCCAGGCGGAGAGCGATTTACGGAGCGCATGCTCCGGTTCCTCGGTGTCCCGGATGGACTGCTCGACCGACTTGGTGCGGAAGGGACTGTTCAGATCCGTACTCACCTACGCACCTCCCAAGACGGGAACGGGCCGGGAGGCCCACCCTCTTCAAGGGTGATCTCCCGGCCCGTGACGTGCAACCGCGCGTCGGTCCGCCGGCTAGTCGACCGTGGCGGCCTGCTCGCTGTCGTAGCGCCCGTCCAGCTTGGCCACCAGGCCGGTGACCTGCCGCGCGATGTCCGGTGCGGTCAGCCCGATCTCGGCCATGACCTCCTTGCGGGAGGCGTGGTCGAGGAAGCGCTGCGGGATGCCGAAGTCGCGCAGCGGTACGTCGATCCCCGCGTCCCGGAGCGCCTGCGAGACGGCCGAACCCACACCGCCGGTACGGCCGTTGTCCTCGACCGTGACGACCACGCGGTGGCGCTCGGCGAGCGGGGGCAGCGCCTCGTCCACCGGCTTGACCCAGCGGGGGTCGACCACGGTGGTGGTGATGCCCTGCTTGTCCAGCAGGGAGGCGATCTCCAGGCACATCGGGGCCAGTGCGCCGACCGAGACGAGCAGTACGTCCGGACGGGTGACGTCGGCCCCGGGCTCGCGCAGCACGTCCATGCCGCCGATCCGGCCGACGGCCGGGACGGCCGGGCCGACGACGCCCTTGGAGTAGCGCACGACGGTCGGCGCGTCCTTGACCGCGACGGCCTCGCGCAGCTGGGCGCGCAGCTGCTCGGCGTCACGCGGGGCGGCGAGCCGCAGACCCGGTACGACCTGCATGATCGACATGTCCCACATACCGTTGTGGGAGGCACCGTCGGTGCCGGTGACGCCGGCGCGGTCCAGGACGAAGGTGACACCGCACTTGTGCAGGGCCACGTCCATCAGGACCTGGTCGAAGGCGCGGTTGAGGAAGGTCGCGTACACCGCGAAGACCGGGTGGGCGCCGCCGGTGGCCAGGCCCGCCGCCGAGGTGGCGCCGTGCTGCTCGGCGATGCCGACGTCGAAGATCCGGTCCGGGAAGGCGTCCGCGAACTTCTTCAGGCCGACCGGGTGGAGCATGGCCGCCGTGATGCCGACGATGTCCGGGCGCTCGTGGCCGAGCTTGACCATCTCGTCCGCGAAGACGGAGGTCCAGCTCGCGGCGTCGGTGGCGACCGGGAGGCCGGTGTCGGGGTGGATCACGCCGACCGCGTGGAAGCGGTCCGCCTCGTGCTCCAGGGCCGGGGTGTAGCCGCGGCCCTTCTGGGTGAGGCAGTGCACGATGACCGGCCCGCTGAAGCGCTTGGCGCGCTGCAGGGCGGACTCCAGGGCCTCGATGTCGTGGCCGTCGATGGGGCCGATGTACTTCAGGCCGAGGTCCTCGAACATGCCCTGCGGGGCGATGAAGTCCTTGAGGCCCTTCTTGGCGCCGTGCAGGGTCTCGTAGAGCGGCTTCCCGACGACCGGGGTGCGCTCCAGGATGTCCTTGCCGCGGGCCAGGAAGCGCTCGTAGCCGTCCGTGGTGCGCAGGGTGGCCAGGTGGTTGGCGAGGCCGCCGATGGTGGGGCCGTACGAGCGCTCGTTGTCGTTGACGACGATGACCAGGGGCCGGTCCTTGGCGGCGGCGATGTTGTTCAGCGCCTCCCAGGCCATGCCGCCGGTCAGCGCGCCGTCGCCGATGACGGCGGCGACGTGGTGGTCCTCGCGGCCGAGCACCTCGTTGGCCTTGGCGATGCCGTCGGCCCAGCCCAGCACGGTGGAGGCGTGCGAGTTCTCGATCACGTCGTGGTCGGACTCGGCGCGCGAGGGGTAGCCGGAGAGGCCGCCCTTGGAACGCAGGTTGCCGAAGTCCTGGCGGCCGGTGAGCAGCTTGTGGACGTAGGACTGGTGGCCGGTGTCGAAGAGGACCTTGTCCTTGGGCGAGTCGAAGACCCGGTGCAGGGCGATCGTCAGTTCGACCACCCCGAGGTTGGGGCCGAGGTGCCCGCCGGTCTTGGAGACGGCGTCGACGAGGAAGGACCTGATCTCGGCGGCGAGCTGGTCGAGCTCCTCCTGGCTGAGCCGGTCCAGATCGCGCGGTCCCTTGATGCGGGTCAGCAGCACCCGTGCCTCCTTGCAGTTGCTTGCTGGTCTGTCGAGTCTAATCTTCCGCCCGCGGGCACGGTCATCGGGCCGTCCCGAGCGGGTCACACCTTTGTCATACATGTACGCCCCCGAGTGACCGCACACATCACATTCGGGCGTATACCCGCACAGTCGTACCCACGGATGCACGCACAGGTGCCCGGTGCCACACGAAGTGGCACCGGGCACTGTGACCGGTCTTACCGCCGGTCCGGTACGGCGGACCGGCGGCGGGGACGCGCGGTCAGGCGCGTCCGGCCGTCTTCTGCGTCTTGCGCGTGACCGAGTCGATCACCACGGTGGCCAGCAGCACCGCTCCAGTGATCATGTACTGGATCGGGGTCGCGATTCCCTCCAGGGCCAGACCGTACTGGATCGAGGTGATCACCATGACACCGAGGAGGGCGTTCCAGGTGCGGCCCCGGCCGCCGAAGAGGCTGGTGCCGCCGATGACGGCCGCCGCGATGACGTTCATCAGCAGGTCACCGGCGCCGGCGCTCTGGTTGGCCGCCGCGATCTTGGAGGCCCAGAAGAGGCCGCCGATGGCGGCGAAGGTGCCGGCGATGGCGAAGACCGTGATCCGGACCCGGTTGACGTTGATGCCGGCGCGCCGGGAGGCCTCGACGCTGCCGCCGAGCGCGAAGACCTGGCGGCCGAAGGTGGTGCGGCGCAGGACGAAGTCCGTGGCGACCAGCGCCAGCAGGAAGAGCACCACCGCCAGGGGCAGGCCCTTGTACTGGTTGAACACGACCGCGGGGCCGAAGGTGAACACCGCGAGCAGACCGGTGCGCAGCAGGATCTCGGTGAGCGGCCGGGAGGGGACCCCGGCGGCCTCGCGGCGGCGCGCGTCGAAGAACGTGGCGAGGAAGTACCCCGCCACCGCGAGTGCGGCCAGGCCGTAGCCGACGGCCACGTCCGAGAAGAAGTACGTGGTCAGCTGGCCGACGACGCCTTCGGAGTCCAGGTTGATCGTGCCGTTGCTGCCGAGGATCTGCAGCATCGCGCCGGACCAGAAGAGCAGGCCCGACAGGGTGACGGCGAAGGCCGGGGCGCCGATCCGGGCGAAGAAGAAGCCGTGGATCGAGCCGATCAGGGCGCCGCCCGCGACGGCCGCGAGGATGGCCAGCCATTCGTTCACGCCGTGGGTGACGGCGAGGACGGCGACGATCGCCCCCGAGACGCCGCTGACCGAGCCGACCGAGAGGTCGATCTCGCCGAGCAGCAGCACGAAGATGATGCCGACGGCCATCATGCCGGTGGCGACCATCGTGATCGCGACGTTGGTGAGGTTCTCCGGGGAGAGGAAGTTCGAGTTCAGGCCCTGGAAGATGGACCAGATGATGATCAGGCCGATGACGACCGGGAGGGAGCCCAGGTCGCCGGCCTTCATCTTGCGGCCGAACTCGTTCAGGTACCCGGACAGGCCCTGCTCGCGGACGAGCAGGCGGGGGTCCACGGCGGGGATGGCGTCCGCCGCGGCGGCCGGGTTGACGACCTCGTGGTCCTCGGCCCCGTCGTTCTTGACCGCCTTGTGCAGCGGGTCGGCGGCTGGGTTCTCGGTGTTCACTTGCGAGCCTCCCCGGTGCGGGCCGCCCGGCGGGTCACGGCGTTGTCCGTGGCTCCCGTGATGGCGGAGATGATCTCTTCCTGCGAGGTGTCGGCGACGTTGAAGACACCGTTGTTGCGGCCCAGCCGCAGAACCGCCACCTTGTCGGCGACGGCCTTCACATCGGCCATGTTGTGGCTGATGAGGATGACGGCGTGGCCTCGCTCGCGCAGCCGCTCGACGAGGTCGAGGACCTGTGCGGTCTGCTCGACGCCGAGGGCGGCGGTGGGCTCGTCGAGGATCACGAGCTGGGGCTCGCCGAGCATCGACCGGGCGATGGCCACGGTCTGGCGCTGGCCGCCGGAGAGCGAGGCGATGGGGATCCGGACACTGGGGATCCGGATGGACAGGGTGGTCAGGAGCTCGCGGGCACGGCGCTCCATCTCCACCTCGTCCAGGATGCCGCGGCGCTTGAGCTCGCGGCCGAGGAAGAGGTTGCCGACGACGTCGATGTTGTCGCACAGCGCGAGGTCCTGGTAGACCGTCGCGATGCCCAGGTTCTGGGCGTCGTGGGGCTTGCCGATGGTGACCGGGCTGCCCTGCCACTCGATGACGCCGTCATCGATGGGGTGCACGCCGGCGATCGTCTTGACCAGCGTGGACTTGCCGGCGCCGTTGTCGCCGACGAGGGCGACCACTTCACCGGAGTGGATCTCGAGTTCTACGTCGGTCAGGGCCTGAACGGCGCCGAACCGCTTCGAGACCCCTCGCAACGCCAGCACGGGCGCAGCGGACACATGAACCATCTCCTTCGCCGCCTGACCGGCGGGGATGTCGTGCAAAAGAGCAGGAGCGGGGCGAATGGGGGGGAGGTAAAAGGGAATCGTTTCTGCCCGGCGCCCCGCGGGTGGCGGGGATAAGGGGTGCGGGGCACCGGGCAGGCGCGGGGGTCGCCTCGCGGAGCGGGCGACGGGGGCCTTACTTCAGGCCGAGGGTGGCGCAGGCGGCCGCGTACTTGTCGGTGCAGATCTCGTCGGCCGTGTAGACGCCGTCCTTGATGACGGTGTCCTTGATGTTGCTCTTGGTGAGCGAGACGACCGGGATCAGCACGGCCGGGACGCCCTTGGCGGTCGGGCTGTCGACCGTGGAGGTGGTGACGCCGGAGACCTTCTCGCCCTTGGCGAGGGCCACGGCCATCTTCGCGGCGGCCTCGGCCTCGGGGGCGTACGGCTTGTAGACGCTCATGAACTGCTCGCCCGCGACGATCCGCTGGACACCGGCGAGTTCGGCGTCCTGGCCGGTGACGGGGGGCAGGGTGGACAGGCCGGCGGCCTTGAGGGCGGTGATGATGCCGCCCGCCATGCCGTCGTTGGCGGAGTAGACGCCGATGACCTTGTCCTTGCCGAGCGCCGAGAGGGCGGCCGCCATGTTGGTGTTGGCGTTCTCCGGCTTCCACTCGACGGTGTCGTACTCCTTGCCGATGTTCACCTTGCCGTCGAGGACGGAGTGCGCACCGGACTTGAAGAGCTTGGCGTTCGGGTCGGTGACCGAACCGTTCATCATGACGATCTGGCCGTCCTTGGCCTTGTCGCCCAGCGCCTCCAGGAGCGCCTTGCCCTGGACCTTGCCGACCTCTTCGTTGTCGAAGGAGGTGTAGGCGTCGATCGGACCCTCGGCCAGGCGGTCGTAGGCGACGACCGGGATGCCCGCGTCCTTGGCCCGCTTGACCGCGCCGGCGATCGCCTTCGAGTCCACCGCGTCGACGATGAGGACGTTCACCTTGTTGGTGATCATCGTGTCGACCTGGGAGTTCTGCGTGGTGGCGTCCTGCTTGGCGTTGGCGTAGACCACTTCGCCCTTGCCGCCGGTGAGTTCGGCGACCTTCTTCTCGATGAGCGGCTTGTCGAACTTCTCGTAGCGCGCGGTCTGGTTCTCCGGCAGGAGCAGCCCGACCTTGATCGCGTCGCCCTTGGCGGCGCCGGACTCCTTGGTCTTGTCTCCGGCTTCCTTGGCGCTGCCACAGGCGGCGAGGGAAACGGCCATGGCACCGGCGGCGACGGCTACGGCGGCTCTACGCATACGCGTGTTCATTACTTGAACCTCCCTGACGAGGCCGCAACGCTGCGGCCGAGGTGGATGTGAGTCAACCCCGGCCGCGTTTTGCCGTCAAGGAGTGAATCCTTAACGAGATGACAACGGTGCCATCCGTTATCTACCTGAAGACAAGACGGCTGGTGCTCGCACTCCACTTCCATGGTCCGACAAAAGAGTCGAATCGCCCATCTCGCTGAGTACGAGGGCCAGTGCTCCCAGCACCTCGGCCCGTCCGCCCAGGGACCCCGTCAGCACCGACAGTTGCCGTGCCGCGCTGGGGATGGCGTACCTCCCCACTGATTCACGGATGGGAGCCAGGACGAGTTCACCGGCGTCCGCGAGCGAGCCGCCGAGGACCACCCTGCTGGGGTTCAGGAGGTTGCAGAGGCTGGCCACGCCGCTGCCGACGTGGCGGCCCACGTCCGTGATCACCCGGCGGCAGCCCGGGTCCCCGCCGCGGGCCAGCTCGACCACCCGCTCCATCGTCAACTCCGGTCCGTGCGTGCCCTGGAGCAGCGGCAGCACGTACCGCGCGGCGGCGAAGGTCTCCAGGCAGCCGCGGTTGCCGCACCGGCAGACCGGGCCCGACTCGTCCAGGGTGATGTGCCCGATCTCGCCCGCCGTGCCGCCCGGCCCCCGGTAGATCTGGCCGTTGATCACCAGGCCGGCGCCGACGCCGCTGGCGACCTTGATGTAGGCCAGGTCCTTCACTCCCCGGCCGCTCCCCCAAACGAGTTCACCGAGCGCCCCGAGGTTCGCGTCGTTGTCCACGTACACGGGCACCCCGAGGCGCTGCGAGAGCTCCTGGCGGGGGTTGATGCCGGCCCAGCCCGGCAGGATGGCGGTCGAGCCCAGGGTCCCGGACTCCACGTCGATGGGGCCGGGGACGCCGAGGCCGACGCCGATGACCTTCTCCAGGCCCACCCCGATGCCCGCGATCAGCCGCCCCACCAGGGCTTCGGCCCGGTCGAAGCCCTCCGCCCAGGAGTCGTCGACGTCCAGCGGCTCGGACTCCTCGGCCAGTACCTGGTGGGCCAGGTTGCCGACCGCGACCCGCAGGTGGGCGTGGCCGAAGTCGACGCCGATGACGATGCCCGCGTCGCCGCTGAGGGAGACGCTGCGGGCCCGGCGGCCCCCGGCCGAGGTGTCGGTGACCTCGACGGTCCCGCCGTCCTTGAGCTCACGGACGATGTTGGAGACCGTTGCCGCCGAGAGTCCGGTGGCGCGGGCGATCTCCGCCTGGGTCAGCGAACCCGCGAGCCGCACCGCCCGCACGACCCGTTCGAGGTTCGCCCGATGCAGCGAGGACTGCGATCCGGGAGTCTGCACGACTCATCCACTCCTGCCCATAAGCGACGGCCAGCCGTCGCCCCCCGGCCGGGCCGTCGCGGCTGCACACTCCGAGACCCCGGCGTCTCTCCAACTTGTGAACCTTAAGTCGAGCCTTTGGTCCTCCACACGTCAAGAGGCTGACACAGCACGAATGGGACACTACCGGCCAAAAGAGGGAGAGACCCCCCGAGAGATCGTGCTACGGTCGCTGAGGCGCCGGTCCTCTGCGGCCTTTCCGGCCGGACCGGGCGCCTCGTAATGACGGCGCTGCGCAAGGAGGTGTTCGGGATGAGTCCCGATCGAAGTCTTTGCAGCGCCCTCGTCGGCTGACCCAGCGGTCCGCCGGCCCGGTGATCGACTGACCCGGTGATCCACCGGCTCGGATGATCGGCTGCCCCCTCCCCTAGTACGCAAGGCCGCGGCACACCGCTGCCTCCGCGTCCCTTCCGGAGGGCTCACCCTCTTTTCCTCCGCACGCTCCGGCACCTCTGCCGGGCCTGCGTCATCCATGCCCTCGGCGTGCCGTCCGGCCTTCCGTGCCGTTTCACGCCGACCCATGATCACTCCACGTGACCGCTCGGCTTCGCGCTGCCCGGACACCGTGGAGGGAGGTATTCGTCATGACCATGCTCACCCCTCGTACCCCGGCCAAGCTCGCACCGCCGGGCCGCGGCCGCCGCGAGCGCAAGGCCGCCGAGCTGGAGGCCCGTACCCGGCTCGTCGGCGAGCGCCTCGCCGGGATCAGCGCCGGCCCGGGCGTCCGCGCCCTTCAGGACGTGGACGCCTCGGCGAACGGCCTGACCCACGCCGAGGCCGCACTGCGCCTGGAGCGGCACGGCCCGAACGCCGTCGCCCAGGAGCGCGCCCCGCACTGGCTCGTCCAGCTGGGGAAGGCGTACTGGAACCCCTTCATCGCCGTCCTGGTCTTCCTGGCCGCCGTCATGTACTGGCAGGACCCCGGCGACCCGGGCGTCATCATCCTCTCCGTGATGGTGGGGGTCAGCGGGCTGCTGCGCTTCTGGCAGGAGTTCCGCTCCGGCCGCGCCGCGGACGCGCTGAAGAAGCTCGTCACCACCACGTGCGCGGTGCAGCGGCGGGCCGGCAGCGGCTCCGCCCCCACCACCTTCGAGGTCCCCATGGACCAGGTGGTCCCCGGCGACATGGTCAAGCTGGCCGCCGGTGACCTGATCCCGGCCGACCTGCGGCTCATCACCTCCAAGGACCTGATGGTCAGCCAGGCCGCGCTGTCCGGCGAGTCCCTGCCCGTCGCCAAGGCCGACACCCGCCCGGTGGACCTCGGCCAGCAGGAAAGCTCCGACCCGGTGGAGGCAGACAACCTCTGCCTGATGGGGACCTCGGTCACCTCCGGCACCGCCACCGGGGTCGTGGTCGCCACCGGCTCCGACACCTACTTCGGCTCCATGGCCGGCTCGCTCGTCGGCGAGCGCCCGCAGACCAACTTCGACAACGGCGTGCGCAAGGTCAGCTTCCTGCTGATCCGGTTCATGCTGGTCATGGTCCCGGTCGTCTTCATGGTCAACGGCCTCACCAAGGGCGACTGGGACGAGGCCTTCCTCTTCGGCATCGCCGTCGCGGTGGGTCTGACCCCCGAGATGCTCCCCATGGTCGTCTCCGCCAACCTGGCGCGCGGAGCCGTCGCCATGTCCAAGCGCAAGGTGGTCGTCAAGCGGCTCAACGCGATCCAGAACCTGGGCGCGATGGACGTGCTCTGCACCGACAAGACCGGCACCCTCACCGAGGACCGGATCGTCCTGGACCGCTACCTGGACGTGCACGGCGACGAGGACGGCGAGGTCCTGGAGTACGGCTACCTCAACGCGCACTTCCAGACGGGACTGCGCAACCTGATGGACCAGGCGGTCATCGACCGCGTGGACGAGGCCGAGGAGGTTGTCGTCGACGCACGGTTCTCGATGGTCGACGAGATCCCCTTCGACTTCGCCCGGCGCCGCATGTCCGTGGTCCTGAGCCGCAACTCCCTCGTGGCCGGTCCCGGCCGCGCCGAGCACATCATGATCACCAAGGGCGCCGTCGAGGAAGTCCTGGACCTGTGCACCCATATGACGGACCGCGGCCAGAAGGTCGAGCTGACCGCACAGCTGCGCCGGCACGTCACCGGGATCGCCGAGGAGAACAACCGCCGGGGCCTGCGGGTGCTCGCGGTGGCCACCCGTACGGTCTGCACGCCCCGCGACACCTACACGGTCGCCGACGAGGACCAGCTGACCCTGGTCGGCTTCCTCGCCTTCCTCGACCCGCCGAAGGCCGACGCGGCCCGGGCCCTCCAGGGCCTGGCCGACAAGGGCATCGCGGTGAAGGTGGTCACCGGCGACAACGAGCTGGTCGCGGCCCGGGTCTGCGCGGACGTCGGCATCGACGTCGGGCACGTGGTGCCCGGCTCCGAGACCGACGCCCTCGACGACACGGCACTGCGCGCGCTGGCCGCCCGTACGACCGTCTTCGCCAAGGTCAACCCGGTCCAGAAGGCCCGGATCGTCAGGGCCCTGCAGGCCGACGGGCACACCGTCGGCTTCCTCGGGGACGGCATCAACGACGCGGCCGCCCTGCGCGACGCGGACGTCGGCATCTCGGTCGACACCGCCGTCGACATCGCCAAGGAGTCGGCGGACATCATCCTGCTGGAGAAGGACCTGACCGTCCTGGAACAGGGGGTCGTCCAGGGCCGGACCACCTTCGGCAACACCATCAAGTACATCAAGATGACGGCCTCGTCGAACTTCGGCAACGTCTTCTCGGTGCTGGTGGCGAGCGCCTTCATCCCCTTCCAGCCGATGCTGGCGATCATGCTGCTGCTGCAGAACCTGGTCTACGACATCGCGCAGCTTGCCACGCCGTGGGACCGGATGGACGAGGAGTACCTGCGCAAGCCCCGCAACTGGGACGCCAAGGGCATCTTCCGCTTCATGGTCACCATCGGCCCCGTCAGCTCGGTGTTCGACATCTCGATGTTCCTGATCATGTGGCACGTGTTCGGCGCCAACAGCGAGGCGAGCCAGTCCCTCTTCCAGTCCGGCTGGTTCATCGAGGGCCTGCTCTCGCAGACCCTGGTCGTCCACATGATCCGTACCCGGAAGATCCCCTTCATCCAGTCCCGCGCCTCCTGGCCGGTGATGGTGATGACCGTCCTCGCGGTGCTGACCGGGCTCTACCTGCCCTTCTCGCCGCTGGCTCCGTCGCTGGGCTTCGTGGCCCTGCCGGCGAGCTACTTCCCGTGGCTGATCGGCGTACTCCTCGCCTACTGCACGCTCACGCAGCTCGTGAAGACCTGGTACATCCGCAAGTTCAACACCTGGCTGTAGGACCGGCGGAGGAGGGAGAGGCCGATGCTGCTGACCGCCGCTGCCCTACTTGAGGGTGGCGGAGGTCAGGCCGGCCTGGATCTGGCGCTGGAAGGAGAGGTACACCGCGAGCATCGGGATGACCGCGATGGTGGCCCCGGCGAACAGCACCGGCAGGTCCGTCTCGTAGCCCATCTGGTACTGGAGCTGGATGAGCCCCTGGGTGAGCATGTAGCGCTCGGGGTCCCCGCTCGTCTGCGGCTGCATCAGCACGGCGGGCAGGATGTACTGGTTCCACTGGCCCAGCACGTTGAAGATGCCGACGCTGATCAGGCCGGGCTTGGCCATGGGCAGCATCACCTGGAAGAAGATCCGGGTGTCGGAGGCCCCGTCGATCACCGCCGCCTCGTGGACCGCGGTGGGCAGCGTCCGGAAGAAGGAGTGCATGAAGAAGACGGTGAACGGCATCGAGTAGGCGACGTACACCAGGATCAGGCCCTGGTAGCTGTTGAGCATGTCGAAGCGCTTGACCATGAAGAACAGCGGTACGAGCGCCAGGAACACCGGGAACATCGCCCCGCCGACGAAGAAGTAGTAGATGACCCGGTTGCCCGTGAAGGGGTAGCGGGCCAGCACGTACGCGGCCATCGAGCCGAACAGCATGGTCAGCGGGACGGAGAACACCAGCACGATCAGCGTGTTGGCGAAGTAGCCGCCAATGCCCTTGTCCCAGGCCCGCCCGAACGCGTCGAAATGCCAGTTCGAGGGCCAGCTCAGGGCCGAGCCGCCGATCTGCGCGTCGGTCTTGAAGGAGCCGAGCGCGAGCCAGATCAGGGGCAGGACGATCATTATCGCCCAGAGGACGAGGAAGCCGTGCGAGAAGACGTTGAGGACCACGCCCTCGGAGCCGCGCCTGGCCCGCTCCCCCGGGCGGCCGGACCCGCCGGACTTCTCCTCGGCCGCTTCGCCCTGAACCTTGGTCACTGTGGTCATGGAGGTCTCCCGCTCAGAACTCGATGCGCTCGCGGCGGGTGGCACGCAGCGTGATGACGGAGAGGATCATGGTCAGGGCGAGCATGACCACGCCCATGGCGCAGGCGTATCCGCTCTTGCCGAAGTACAGGAAGTTGCGCATCAGCACCGTCGACATGACCTCGCTGTGGTGGTCGGGTCCGCCGCCGAACTGGCCGGATGTCATGGTCGACACGAGGACGAACATGTCCATCGCGGCGATGCCCAGGTAGACCGCGGAGGTCTGCACAGAATCCCACAACAGGGGCAGCGTGACCTTGAAGAAGGTCTGGGCGCGCCCGGCGCCGTCGAGCAGCGCGGCCTCGTAGATGTCCTTCGGCACGGACTGCATGGCCGCGGAGAACAGCACGAGGTAGAAGCCGACGCCGTGCCAGACGACCACGAACAGCAGGCACCACAGGACGAGGTCGGGCTCGTTGAGCCATTCGACGGGGTGCTGCGGGTCGACCAGGCCGGCCTTGACGAGGAAGCCGTTGAGCAGGCCGCCCTGGTCGCTGCGGTAGATCGCGCCGAAGAGGACGGCGAGGATGGCCAGGGAGAGGACCTGCGGGAAGAAGTAGACGACCTTGTAGAAACGGGAGCCGCCGACCCCCTGCACCCCGCCGGCCCCGCTGCGCCCTCCCGCGTTGACCATGAAGGCGAAGAAGAGGGCCAGCAGGATGGTGATCACCGGGACGAACACCAGGAGCAGCAGGTTGTGCCAGAGGGCGCCGCGGAAGACCTCGTCCTGCAGCAACGTCGCGTAGTTGTCCAGGCCGACGAAGTCGAACGTCGGTGACTGGCCCGTCCAGTTGGTGAAGGAATAGCCGAATGTCTGCACATACGGCCAGATGACGAAGGTGAGGTACAGCGCGAGTGGCGCGATGAGGAAGCCGGCGACGAAGCCGTTCTTCCTTTTCCCCTGGGCTACGTGGCTCATGGTGTCCGTCCCTGGTGTTGCCGGGTGTCCGGTGGGCGCGGTGTCAGCTGCGGCGGTTGTTCTTGGCGTTCGGGTCCTTGGCCGCCTTGTCTACCGCAGCCTGGGCCCGCTTGATCCATTCCTTCGGCTGGATCCGCTGGGCCATCAGCTCATTGGACGCGTTCTGGATCTCGGTGTCCATCTCGCTGTACCAGTCGGTGTAGCGGTAGCTGAAGGTGTTGGTGCCGGCTCCCTTGAGGGCGTCCACCGTCGACTGGGTGCCCGGCCGCAGCTTGACGTTCGGGTCCACGCCGTCCTTGACGACGGTGAGGGAGTTGGCCTGCTGGGCGAAGATCGTCGACCATTCGCGGGACAGCATCGAGCGCAGGAACTCCAGGCCCGCGGCCTTGTTGGCGGCCTTCTCGGGGACGATGAAGGGCTCGTCGACGCCGGCCCGGATGGCCTCGAAGGGCATCTTGCTGTCGGCGAGCACCGGTACCGGCAGGAACTTCATGTCGAAGTCCGGCGGGGTCTGCTTCAGCTGCTCGTTCTCCAGCCAGGAGCCGGAGGGGATGAAGGCCGCCTTGTACTCGTTCCAGGCGGTCTGGGACTCCGTGTGGGTGAGGCCGTTGGTGCCCGGCATCAGCAGGCCCTTCTCGACCACCTCGTAGACCGCCTCGACCGCGGCGAGGGCGGCCGGGTTGCCCTCGAAGGCGTTCGGCTCCAGGTGGTCGATGGCCTTCAGGGCCTCCAGGCCGCCCTTCTTGGCGATCAGGTCCATGATGACGACGTTGATGTAGTACGGGTGCTTGCCCTGGTGGGCGAGGCCGCCGATGCCCGCCTCCTTGGCCTGGGTGCAGACGGCCAGGAACTCGTCCCAGGTCTTCGGCGGGGTCCAGCCCTTCTCCTTGAAGAGCTTGCCGGAGTACCAGAAGCCGAAGACGGCGTACACGTACTTCAGGGTGACGTACTTGCCGCCCTGTTTGCCCTGGTCGACGGCTCCGTCGACCAGGGTGTCGCGGACCTTCTTGGTCGGGTCGTCGAGCGAGGGGGCGTCGAGGACCGCGGTGAGGTCGGCGAGCTGGCCGCTCTTGGCGAGGACGTCCAGCGGGATCTTCTGGGCGCCGGAGTCGTCGACGACGTCCGGCGGATTGCCTCCGTTGAAGCGCGGCTGGAGCTTGGCGGTGATCTCCTGGGTGCCCAGGTGGGAGCTGGTGGTGCCCCACTTCTTGTCGAAGGCGGCCTCCCAGGCCTTCGCGTAGTCGTCACCGAAGCCGCCCTTGAAGACGACGACGTCCAGCTTGCTGCCCTTGGCGACGCCGAAGGGGTTCTCCTTGGTCACCACACCCTTGTCGGGACCCTTCGTGGAGTTCTCCTCGCCGCCCGAGGCGCACGCGGACAGGAAGCTCATCGTCGGCACGGTGATGAGGCCGAGTGCCGCGGAGCGCTTGATCAGGTCACGGCGGCCGAGGCCGGCGCCGTTGCTGTTCTCGCCGTGGGCGGAGGTGGATCCCATGCTCAAGTCCTCGCCTTCGTCAGGAGTGTGAAGGAGAGGGGAATACACGGCAGTTGCCCCACGTACGGGCAACGCCGCAGGTCCCCGCTCTCCCCCGGTCCGGGGCCGCTCGTTTGGCGATGATCCGGACGGGCACAGGTATAGTCCACTTCAGCTCGTGTGAGCAAGATCATGCGCAAGGATGACCGCCAGCTTTTCCGAGTTGAGACCTGTCCGTCATCTGGCACCGCCACCACGAAAAGCGGAAGGGCCGTACCCCCTTAACGGGGATACGGCCCTTTGGTGCCGAATGGCGCGGGTCCGGAATGCGGACCCGTCCGGACTCAGCCGCGGATGAGGTTCCGCAGGACGTACTGCATGATGCCGCCGTTGCGGTAGTAGTCCGCCTCACCCGGCGTGTCGATGCGGACGACCGCGTCGAACTCCACGCCCGTGTCGGTGATCACCTTGACCGTGCGCGGGGTGGTGCCGTTGTTCAGCTCCTCCACACCGGTGAAGGCGAAGGTCTCCTCGCCGGTCAGGCCCAGGGAGGCGGCGGTGGCGCCCTCCGGGAACTGGAGCGGGAGGACACCCATGCCGATCAGGTTCGAGCGGTGGATGCGCTCGTAGGACTCGGCGATGACGGCCTTGACGCCGAGCAGCGCGGTGCCCTTGGCCGCCCAGTCACGGGAGGAGCCGGAGCCGTACTCCTTGCCCGCCAGGATGACCAGCGGGATGCCGGCGGCCTGGTAGTTCTGCGAGGCGTCGTAGATGAAGGAGACCGGCGCGCCCTCGACGGTGAAGTCGCGGGTGAAGCCGCCCTCGGTGCCCGGCGCGATCTGGTTGCGCAGGCGGATGTTGGCGAACGTACCGCGGATCATGACCTCGTGGTTGCCGCGGCGGGAACCGTACGAGTTGAAGTCGCGGCGCTCGACGCCGTGCTCGGTGAGGTACTTGCCGGCCGGGGTGTCGGCCTTGATCGCACCGGCCGGGGAGATGTGGTCGGTGGTGACCGAGTCGCCCAGCTTCGCCAGCACGCGGGCGCCGGCGATGTCGGAGACCGGGGTGGTCTCCATCGTCATGCCCTCGAAGTAGGGGGGCTTACGGACGTAGGTGGACTGCGGGTCCCACTCGAAGGTGTTGCCGGTCGGGATCGACAGCGCCTGCCACTGGGCGTCGCCCGCGAAGACGTCCTGGTAGGACTTGCTGAACATGTCCTCGCCGATGGCGTTCGCCACGACGTCGTTGACCTCGGCCTCGGAGGGCCAGATGTCCTTGAGGAAGACCGGGTTGCCCTCGGTGTCGATGCCGATGGCCTCGGTGGTGATGTCCACCTTCATGGAGCCGGCGATGGCGTACGCGACGACCAGCGGCGGGGAGGCCAGGTAGTTCATCTTGACGTCGGGGTTGATCCGGCCCTCGAAGTTGCGGTTGCCCGAGAGGACCGAGGTGACCGCGAGGTCGTGCTCGTTGATCGCCTTCGAGATCTCCTCGTCCAGCGGACCGGAGTTGCCGATGCAGGTGGTGCAGCCGTACCCGACGAGGTTGAAGCCCATCTTGTCGAGGTACGGGGTCAGGCCGGCCTTGTCGAAGTAGTCGGTGACGACCTTCGAGCCCGGGGCCAGGGTGGTCTTGACCCACGGCTTGCGGGACAGGCCCTTCTCGACCGCCTTCTTGGCCACGAGCGCCGCGGCGACCATGACGTAGGGGTTCGAGGTGTTGGTGCAGGAGGTGATCGCGGCGACGGTGACGGCGCCGTGGTCGATCTCGAAGGAGGAGCCGTCGGCCAGGGTGACCAGCGTCGGGCGGGTCGGGACGCCGTCGACGGTGGCCGGGGAGTCGGAGGCCGGGAAGGACTCCTTGCCCGCCTCGTCGTCGTCCTCGACGTAGTTGCGCACGTCCAGCGCGAACTGCTGGGAGGCGTTGGCGAGGACGATGCGGTCCTGCGGGCGCTTCGGGCCGGCGATGGAGGGGACGACCGTGGAGAGGTCGAGCTCCAGCTTCTCCGAGAAGTCCGGCTCGGCGGCCGGGTCCAGCCACAGGCCCTGCTCCTTGGCGTACGCCTCGACGAGCGCGACCTGCTGGGCGTCGCGGCCGGTCAGGCGCAGGTACTTCAGGGTCTCGTCGTCGATCGGGAAGATCGCGGCGGTGGAGCCGAACTCCGGCGACATGTTGCCGATGGTGGCGCGGTTCGCGAGGGAGGTGGCGGCGACGCCCTCACCGTAGAACTCGACGAACTTGCCGACGACGCCGTGCTTGCGCAGCATCTCGGTGATGGTGAGCACGAGGTCGGTGGCGGTGGTGCCGGTGGGCAGCTCGCCGGTCAGCTTGAAGCCCACGACGCGCGGGATCAGCATGGAGACCGGCTGGCCGAGCATCGCGGCCTCGGCCTCGATGCCGCCGACGCCCCAGCCCAGCACGCCCAGGCCGTTGACCATGGTGGTGTGCGAGTCGGTGCCGACGAGGGTGTCGGGGTAGGCCTGGCCGTTGCGGACCATGACCGTGCGGGCCAGGTGCTCGATGTTGACCTGGTGGACGATGCCGGTGCCCGGGGGGACGACCTTGAAGTCGTCGAAGGCGGTCTGGCCCCAGCGCAGGAACTGGTAGCGCTCCTTGTTGCGGCCGTACTCCAGCTCGACGTTCTGCGCGAAGGCGTCCTTCGTGCCGAACTTGTCGGCGATGACCGAGTGGTCGATGACCATCTCGGCGGGCGAGAGCGGGTTGATCTTCGCCGGGTCGCCGCCGAGGGCCTTCACGGCCTCGCGCATGGTGGCGAGGTCCACGACGCAGGGAACGCCGGTGAAGTCCTGCATGATCACGCGGGCCGGCGTGAACTGGATCTCCTCGCTGGGCTGGGCCTGCGAGTCCCAGTTCCCGAGCGACCGGATGTGGTCGGCGGTGATGTTCGCGCCGTCCTCGGTACGGAGCAGGTTCTCCAGCAGCACCTTCAGGCTGTAGGGAAGGCGGGCGGAGCCCTCAACCTTGTCCAGCCGGAAGATCTCGTACGACTCGTCGCCCACCTGCAGCGTGCTGCGGGCGTCGAAGCTGTTCGCCGACACGACAGTCTCCTTCATGCATGAATTCGCGCGTATTTACCGCATCCTGCCGCCACGCCCCTTGGCCAATCCGCTAAGGTAAGGCTAAGTTAGGTAACCCTTACCAGCGGGGGCGGCTGCGGTACGCCTTCGGCAGATATCTCGATGTCGAGATAACTCTAGTACATGTCCGGGCGCGGAGACGAGGCACGCACCCGCGCCCGCCCGGGCGAGCGGCCGGGCGGCCGCCCCGGCCTGCCCGGATTCCGCGCGCGGGGCGACCCCTGGGGCCCCGCGTAAAGCGCAGGGCAGGGGGCCGGGACATCCGTCATTGAACGCGTTCATATTTTCTGTCAGGATGCGTCCAGCCTTCCGCAGGACGGCTGGACGAAAGGACGCCGGCCATGACGAGTTCCCTTCTCAGGCCGCGGCGCCGCGCCCGCGCCGCCGTCGCGGGCGGCGAGGCGGTGGTGGCGGGGAGCACCGCGCCGACCCGGATCCTGGACTGGCGCGATCCGCGCGTCGCCGCGCTGGTACGTGAGCTCGGCGCGGCTCCGGCGGGCGGAGCCGCGGCGGAGTCGGCGGAGTCGGCGGAGTCGGCGGAGTCGGCGGAGTCGGCAGACCTTGGAAAGCCGGCGGAGCCGGCGGACGCGGCCCGGCAGGTCGAGGCCCTGCACCGCGCCCACCGGTGGATCGCCGCGGCCGTACGGCCGGTGTACTCGGTGCAGGACGAGCGGCCCGTGTCGGAGGTGCTGCGACTGGGCCGGGGGTCGTGCAGCCAGCGGATGGCCGTCCTGGAGGCGGTCGCGCGGGCGTCCGGGGTGCCGACGCGGGTGCGCGGCCTGCTGGTGGACGGTACCTTCTGGTACCCGCGCTTCCCCCGGCTGCGCCGGATCGTCCCGGACCAGGTGCTGCTGGCCTGGCCGGAGTTCCGCCCCGGGGGTCCCGCCGCGCCCTGGCTCACGGTCTCGGAACTCTTCGGCGGGCTGCGCCCCCTGGATGCGGAGCCCGGCGAAGGCTTCACCAACGCCGGGGCGGAGACCCTCTTCGAGGCGCTGTCCCGGACGGCGATCGACTGGGACGCGGTGCCGGTCTGCCCGAGCGCGGGCCCCGCAGCCGGTTCCGGAGCGGACGCGGGGACGGGGACGGGGCCCTCTTGCGACCTCTCCGCGTACGTCCTGGCGGACCTCGGCCACTACGACTCGCGCGACGAGCTCTTCGCCCGGCACGGCCAGACCCTCTGCGGGATGGCGAGGATGCTGGCGGAACCGGTCCTGGGCCGCCGCGCGGCGGGCGCGGCGTAGGGCCCGACGCACGCGCAACGGCTGGCGACCGAGGGGCCGAACGGGGCAGATGTCCGTAATTGGCGCTATGCCCCGACCCCGAGGACCGCAGGCACAGCGCCATCACCCTCACACCGCCGGGCCGCAGGCGGCTGCGCAAGCCGGACCAACTGCTCGACGCCGCACAGCAGGAGCCCCTGACCCCCTGTCCGCGCCGGAACGGGAGCAGCTCGTTCACCTGCTCGGCCGTATCGTCGCGCACCACTCCGGGGCCGGACCCACCATGGGAGCTGACGGTCGGTAACACCCGTTCGCCACACCCGATGCCAGCCGCATCTCATATCTGAGATAACGTGCACCCATGGCAGACGACTACCTCGTACGCATCGGCAAGCTCATCCGTGACGCCCGGCAGCACCGGGGCTGGACACAGAGTCAGCTCGCCGACGCCCTCGGCACCAGCCAGAGTGCCGTGAACCGCATCGAGCGCGGCAATCAGAACATCAGCCTTGAGATGATCGCCCGCATCGGTGAAGCCCTCGACAGCGAGATCGTCTCTCTGGGCTACGCCGGACCGATGCACCTGCGGGTCGTCGGAGGCCGTCGGCTGTCCGGTTCCATCGACGTCAAGACGAGCAAGAACGCGTGCGTGGCCCTGCTGTGCGCCTCCCTTCTCAACAAGGGCCGTACGGTGCTGCGGCGGGTGGCCCGCATCGAGGAGGTCTACCGCCTGCTGGAGGTCCTCAACTCCATCGGCGTCCGCACCCGCTGGATCAACGACGGCGTGGACCTGGAGCTGATCCCGCCGGCCCGCCTCGACATGGAGGCCATGGACGCCGACGCGGCGCGCCGGACCCGGAGCATCATCATGTTCCTGGGCCCCCTGCTGCACCGGATGGACACCTTCCGCCTGCCCTACGCCGGCGGCTGCGACCTCGGCACCCGCACCATCGAGCCGCACATGATCGCGCTGCGCCGCTTCGGCCTGGACATCACCGCGACCGAGGGCATCTACCACGCGAAGGTCGCGTCCGGGGTCTCCCCCGACCGGCCGATCGTGCTGACCGAGCGCGGGGACACGGTCACCGAGAACGCGCTGCTGGCCGCCGCGCGGCACGACGGCGTCACCGTCATCCGCAACGCCTCCTCCAACTACATGGTCCAGGACCTCTGCTTCTTCCTGGAGGCGCTCGGGGTCGAGGTCGAGGGCGTCGGCACCACCACGCTGACCGTCCACGGCATCCCCAACATCGACGTTGACGTGGACTACTCCCCCTCCGAGGACCCGGTCGAGGCGATGAGCCTGCTCGCCGCCGCGGTCGTCACGGAGTCGGAGCTGACCATCCGCCGGGTCCCGATCGAGTTCATGGAGATCGAGCTCGCGGTGCTGGAGGAGATGGGCCTCGACCACGACCGCTCGGCGGAGTACCCGGCGGACAACGGCCGCACCCGCCTGGTGGACCTGACGGTGCGCCCCTCCAAGCTCGAAGCCCCGATCGACAAGATCCACCCGATGCCCTTCCCCGGGCTGAACATCGACAACGTCCCGTTCTTCGCGGCCATCGCCGCCGTCGCCCAGGGCCAGACCCTGATCCACGACTGGGTGTACGACAACCGGGCCATCTACCTGACGGACCTGAACCGCCTCGGCGGCCGCCTCCAACTCCTGGACCCCCACCGCGTCCTGGTCGAGGGCCCCACCCGCTGGCGCGCGGCGGAGATGATGTGCCCGCCGGCCCTGCGCCCTGCGGTGGTCGTCCTCCTGGCGATGATGGCGGCGGAGGGCACCTCGGTGCTCCGCAACGTCTACGTCATCAACCGCGGGTACGAGGAACTGGCCGAGCGCCTCAACTCGGTCGGCGCGCAGATCGAGATCTTCCGCGACATCTAGGAAGGGTCATTTCCCTTCAGGTCCGGCGATTCTCCTCGGCGCTCGGCCGCATACGAAAAAGCCCCCGCGCGGTGCGTGCGGGGGCCTTTTCGTGGACCTGGGTCTACCAGCCGTGGCGCTTGTTCCAGTTCGAGACGGAGATCGCGTAGAAGATGTTCCCGATTCCGGCGGTGAACAGGAACAGGACCACGTGGACGCCGACGCTCTGGGTCTTGCGGTAGCCGCGGCCGCCGTGGGCGGCGGCAGCGGCGGAGGACGAGGAACGGCGGGATTCGGCCTGATGGCGAGTCGGCTCTCGCCGCGGGACGCGGTGACCGGCAGAATCGTCCGTACGTACGAACGAGGGGCGGGCATGGCAAGCGGAACGAACACAGGTGTCGGCGCGGAGGTCCCCGGTCTCGCGGGAGTTCCGCTGCTCGGGTCGCTGTTCGACCTGAAGTCGGACTCGCTGGGCACCTATCTGCGGGCCCAGCACGAGCACGGTGACGTCGTACGGATCAGCGCCGGCCCGCCCGGGCTGCGCGCCGAGCTGTTCTGCGTGTTCTCGGCCGAGGGCGCCCAGCAGGTGCTCGCCTCGGAATCGGCCAACTTCCGCAAGGACAACCCCTTTTACCAGGAGGTCCGGGACTCCTTCGGCAACGGTCTGCTGACCAGCCAGGACGAGGACTACCTGCGCCAGCGCCGGCTGGTGCAGCCGTTGTTCACCCGGCGCCGGGTGGACGGCTACGCCGACGCCGTGGCCACCGAGACCCGGTCGACCATCGACGCCTGGCGGGATGCTCCGGACGGGGTCATCGACGTCTCCGAGGCGATGATGCACCTGGCTCTGCGCGCGGTCGCGAGGATCCTCTTCGGCACCGACGTGGAGGCCACCGTCGACGTCGTGGACCGGTCCTTCCCGGTCATCACGGACTACGTCCTGCGCCGCGGCTACTCCCCCGCCAACATCCCGCGCAGCTGGCCGACCCCGGCCAACAAGCGGGCCGCCGCCGCGATGGAGGAGCTCTACGCGGTGTGCGACAGGATCATCGCCGAGCGGCGCGGCGCGGCAGCCGGCCCGGACGGTACGCGGGACGGTGCGGGCGAGGACCTGCTGACCCTGCTCGCCGCCGCCAGGAGTTCGGACGACGGCGAGTTCGACGCCGCCGAGCTGCGCGACCAGGTGCTGATCTTCCTGCTCGCCGGGCACGAGACGACCGCCACCTCCCTCGCCTTCTCCCTGCACCTGCTGGCCCGCCACCCCGAGCAGCAGGACCGGGCCCGCGAGGAGATCTCCCGGGTGCTGGGCGACCGTACGCCCGAGGCCGCCGACCTGGACCGGCTCCCGTACCTCACGCAGGTGCTCAAGGAGGCGATGCGCCTCTACCCGGCCGCCCCGGTGATCGGCCGCAGGGCCGTCGCCGCCACCCGGGTCGGGGAGCACACCGTCCCCGCGGGCGCGGACGTGATCCTCGCCCCGTGGGTGACGCACCGTCATGAGCGCTACTGGCCCGACCCCGACCGCTTCGACCCCGACCGCTTCACCCCGGAGGCGGAGGCGCAGCGGCCCCGCTACGCCTGGTTCCCCTTCGGCGGGGGTCCGCGCGCCTGCATCGGCCAGCACTTCTCGATGCTGGAGTCGGTGATCGCGCTGGCGATGATCCTGCGGGCGTACGAGTTCGAGGCCGTGGACACCGACATCCCCGTCAGCGCCGGGATCACCCTGCGGACGGACGGCCCCGCACGCTGCCGCGTGAGGAATTCGGCCAGGTGAGAGCCCCCGTGCGATCATGGCTCGATGGATGAGGAGATCCCGGGGCGCCTGAGCCCCCATGTCCGGCGGCCCGCGCGGGCCATGCTGCCGGGCTCGCCCGCCCGGCTGCCGCTGATGCGCCGGATCGGCAACTTCTTCCTCCTCCGTTTCGTGTTCGCGCTGCCCGACGATCTCGCGGACGCGGTGGCCGCGCTCCTCGACCCCTTCCAGCGGGCCGCCCGGCTGATCGGGCGGCTCTTCCACGGCCCGGCCCTGCACGGCGGCTGGGACAGCGAGGCCGGCCGGCTCGCGCTCGCCCTGCACGGCTTCCACTGGACGCACTGGCACACCGAGACCGAAGGGCCGTACGCCACCTTCACCGCGGGCCCGGAGAGCCCTGGCAAGCTCACCGTCCGCCCGCCCTGGGGCCGCGGCGACCCGGGCTGCGAGTCCCACCTCGTGGCCTGCACCCTGCGCCGCGTCCCCCGGCCCCGCCGCCGGCCGACCCGGGTGGACCTGGCCTTCGCGGACGGCTCCTGGCTGGCGCTGTGGATGAACACCCGCGCGGACGCCTTCCGGTTGCGGGCGCTCCTGACCCCGGAATCCCCCTAGGAGCTGGCCTTCGCCGCCGGGGTGTGGTTTCCCTGGAGCCGTTCGAGGTCGGACGGGCGGACCTGGATGGCGGCCAGGGCGATCACCGCCCCGACGAGGGTGAACAGGGCCGCCACCACGAAGGCGGCGCTGACGCCCGAGGTGAGCACCTGGTCGGCCCACGGTTTGGGCAGCTGTCCGGTGCGCCGGAAGTAGGCCATCTCCTCGGGGTTCGCCGAGCGGAGGAAGGCCGGCACCTGGTCCCTGGCCTCGTTGCGGCTGGCCGTGCCGAAGACGGTGACCAGGATCGACAGGCCGAGGGAACCGCCGACCTGCTGCATCGTGTTGAGCAGCCCGGACGCGGCGCCCGACTCCCGGTCGGGGACGTCGGACAGGGCCATCAGCGTCAGTGAGACGAACTGCAGGCCCATGCCGGTGGCGAACACGAGCACCGGACCGAGGAGGCTGCCCAGGTACGTCGAGTGGATGTCAGTCTGGGTGAGCCAGGCGAGACCGGCCGCGCAGCACAGGGCGCCTGTGACCATGAAGGGCTTGGGCCCGAACCTCGGCAGCAGTTGCGAGGCGAACCCGGCCGCCACCGCCACCATGACGCTGACCGGCAGGAAGGCGAGGCCGGCCTGCAGGGGGCTGAAGCCGAGCACGTTCTGCACGAACAGCGTCAGGAAGAAGAACATGCCGAAGATCGCGCAGGCCAGGAAGAGCATCATCCCGTAGGTCCCGGCCCGGTTCCGGTCGGCGAACATGTGCAGCGGGGTGATGGGCTGCGGCGAGCGCCGCTCGTTGAGGACGAAGAGGGTCAGCAGGACCACGGCGGCGCCGAAGGAACTGAGGGTGAACCCGTCGCGCCAGCCTTCCTGGGAGGCGCGGATGAAGCCGTAGACCAGCGCGACCATGCCGGTGGTGGAGAGCAGCGCGCCCATGAAGTCGAAGTGTCCGGGGCGGCGTTCGGACTCGTGGAGCACTTTCACGGCCATCAGCGCGATGACCACGGCGATCGGGACGTTGACGAAGAGCACCCAGCGCCAGTTGAGCCATTCGACGAGCACGCCGCCGGCGAGCAGGCCGATCGCGCCGCCGCCGGCCGACACCGCCGCGAACACCCCGAAGGCCCGGTTGCGTTCGGGGCCTTCGCGGAAGGTGGTGGTGATCAGGGCGAGGCAGGTCGGGGAGGCGATGGCGCCGCCGACGCCCTGGAGGGCGCGGGCGGCGAGCAACTGGCCCTCGTTCTGGGCGAATCCGCCGAGCAGCGAGGCGAGCCCGAAGAGCAGGATGCCGGAGATGAACACACGTTTGCGGCCGAGGATGTCGCCGGTGCGGCCGCCGAGGAGGAGCAGTCCGCCGAAGGTGAGGGTGTAGGCGTTGACGACCCAGGAGAGGCTCTCGGTCGAGAAGTCGAGCGCGGTCTGGATGTGCGGCAGCGCGATGTTCACGATGGTGATGTCGAGAACGACCATGAGCTGGCAGGAGGCGATGACGAACAGTGCGAGTCCGCTTCCGTTTCCCTGGACCTTGCCGTCGGTCCCGGTGCTGTTCGGCGATGCGTTCCGGTCCACCCTCACGACGCTAAGCCCGCACCCCTGGGGTCACCACTCGAACGGCCTAGTGTGGGTGACATTTCACATGTCACACTACGATCATGGATGACTTCCTCAGGCTCTCCGCGAGCACGGCCCGTTTCACCTACGGCGCCCCGCGCGCGTTCACCTTCGGGGACGACGGCCGGCTGCTCTGGTTCCTCCGCTCCGGTGGACCCACCGACCCCTTCGAGAGCCTCTGGGTGCTCGAAACGGCCACCGGAACCGAGACCCGGCTTGCCGACCCCCGCGAACTGTGCCCCGAGCCCGGCACCCTCCCCGACGCCGAACGCCGGCTGCGCGAGCGGACCCGGCTCGTCGCCGCCGGCATCGGCTCGTACGCGCTCTCGGGCGACGGCCGGCGCGCCGTCTTCGCGCTCCACGGCCGGCTCTACGGGGTCTCCTACGAGGGGCCCGCAGGGCCCGGCCCGGGTCCGCCGGGACCGCCGGGGCGCCCGAGGAGATCCCGGCCGCCGGACCCGCGGTCGACCCCCGCCCCAACTCCGACGGCTCCCGCACCGCCTACGTCAGCGAGGACGCCCTGCACCTCGCCCCGGGCGGCCGGATCAGCCCCGCCGACGGGGCCCGCTGGGGGCTCGCCGAGTTCGCGGCCGCCGAGGAGCTCGGCCGCGCCCGGGGCCACTGGTGGTCGCCCGACGGGGTCCGCCTGCTGGCCGCCCGGGTCGACGAGACCGCGCTCCAGCGCCGCTGGTTCGCCGACCCCGCACACCCCGAGCTCCCGGCCGAGGACTTCGCGTACCCCGAGGCGGGCGGGCCCAACGCCGGGGTCCAGCTGTGGGTGCTCGGCGAGGGCGAGGCCCCCGTACGGCTCGACTGGGACGCCGAGGAGTACCCGTACGTCTCCGACGCCGACTGGTCCGCCGGGGACACCGCCGCCGGGGAGATCCTGCTGACCGTGCAGGACCGGCTCCAGCGGACCGTCCTGCTGCTCTCCGCCGACCCGGCCACCGGACGCACCCGGGAACTGTCGCGCACCACGCACCCGCAGTGGGTGGACCCGATGGTGCCGGGCACCCCCGCGCGCCTGCCCGACGGGCGGATGCTGACCGCCGCCGACACCCCGGGCGGGACCGCCCGCGCCCTCGCCGTGGACGGCGAACTCCTCACCGGCGAGGGCCTCCAGGTCCGCCGCGTGGCCGGGCACCACGAGGGGGCCCTGCTGATCGAGGCCGGGCAGCGCGACCCCTCCGAGCAGCAAGTGCTGCTCCTCGACCCCGCGACCGGGAAGCTGACCGCCCTCGCCGACGGGCCCGGGGTGCACACCGTCCTCGCCTCCGCCGGGTCGCTGCTGCTGACCTCGGCCGACGCCGACGGAATACGCCGGACCGTACGCACCGCCGACGGGCGGGAGTTCACCCCCCTCGACCTGTCCGAGCCACTGCCCCACCGGGTGGTCCCCGTCCTGGAACGGGTGACCGAGCACGGTGTGCCCACCGCCCTGGTCCTGCCCCGCGGCCACGTCCCCGGCCGCCGGCTCCCCGTACTGGTGGACGCGTACGGCGGCCCCGGCTACCAGGACATCAGCGCCGAACCCCGCCGCTGGCAGGCCAAGCAGTGGTGGGCCGACCAGGGCTTCGCGGTGGTCACCGTCGACAACCGCGGCACCCCCTACGTCTCGCCCGCCTTCACCCACGCCATGTACCGCGGCTTCTCCGAGGTCACCATGGAGGACCAGGTCGCGGCGCTCCGGGCGCTCGGCGCCCGCCACCCCGACCTCGACCTCGGCCGGGTCGGCGTACGCGGCTGGTCCTACGGCGGCTACCTGGCGGCGATGGCCGTGCTGCGCCGCCCGGACGTCTACCACGCGGCGGCCGCCGGGGCCGCGCCCACCGACTTCCGGCACTACGACACCGCCTACACCGAGCGGTACCTGGGCCTCCCCCACGAGCACCCGGAGGTGTACGAGCGGGACTGCCTGATCCCCGACGCCCCGAAGCTGACCCGGCCGCTGCTGCTGACCACGGGCCTGGCCGACGACAACGTCCACCCCTCGCACACCCTGCGCCTCTCCCAGGCCCTGACGGACGCGGGCCGCCCCCACCAGCTGCTGGCCCTGCCGGGCGTCACCCACATGACCCCGGGCGGCACCCGGGAGAAGCTGATGGCCCTGGAACTGGAGTTCTTCCGCCGCGAACTCGCCTAACGGGCTGCCCCGCGATTGCTGGGTCCGAGCGTATGACGCCGCTCGGAGCGAGAGTGGTGGAAGGGCTGCCCACGGCAGGCAAACCCTGTTGTGGATCCGGGCGCGGATCGCTGATGCTCTTCAGCATGTCCAACGATGCCGATACACGCCTGGATCACGGCCCGCGAACCGAGGGCTCGTCGAAGGAACAGTCCGCCGCCCGGAACTTTGGGTGGTCGAACATGTTTCTCAGCCCTGATGAGGACCCGCGAACCGATGGGGGGTTCGAAGGCGAGCGGGCCATCCTTGCTGGGTACCTGCGCGACCAGCGTCTGACGCTTGAATTGAAGTGTTCTGGTCTCGATGCCGCAGCCCTGGCTCGTCGTTCGGTGGAGCCGTCGAACCTGTCGCTGCTGGGGCTTGTGCGCCACATGGCCGGGGTGGAGCAGAAGTGGTTCCGGCAGGTGATGGCTGGGCAGGACGCGCCTCGGCACTACCGCTCCGATGAGGACCCCCACGGAGATTTCAACGACGCGGTGCCCGACCCTGAGGTCGTGGCGGAAGCTTGGGCAACATGGCGGGCAGAGGTCGCGTTCGCAGAACGGTTCGTGGACGAGGCTCCCGATCTCAGCGTCACCGGCACGACCGGCCAGAAGCCAATGCAGCTTCGGGAGGTGCTGGTGCACATGATCGAGGAGTACGCACGGCACAACGGTCACGCTGACTTCCTGCGTGAGCGGATCGACGGCCGCGTGGGGCAGTAGAGTCGCGGCGGGACACCGCGCCGACGAGCTCGCCGCCCTGATCGATCTCACGGACCAGGCCATCAGCTGATGGCCACGCGCGACCACGAGACCCTCCTGGCCCACTACCGGACGCTGCCAGCCGCCCAGCGCCAGGCATCGCCACACAGGTCTCGCCTGAACTCCGGGCCCAGCTCGCCACTGTAGAGAAGCGTCTGGCGATGGACCGCTCCGCGGGCGCCCTGACCGCCGTACTCACCGTCGGACGGGAGATGCAGGCCCCGCACCTCGACCCCATCGACCAGGCGTTCATCGACATGGCCGAAGGCCGCCTCGACCGAGCCATGCTCACCATGCCCTCGTCCGGCATGCGGAAGGGCCCCGGGGACGCCTTTGTCCCCGGGGCCCTTCTTCTTCCCTTTGGATCCCCGTCAGTCTCCCGGGAAGTGACAGGCCACCTCGCGGGCGGCAGCCGGTCGCAGCAGCGGCCGTTCGGTGCGGCAGATCTGCTGCGCCTTGGGGCAGCGCGGATGGAAGGAGCAGCCGGGAGGCGGGGCGGCCGGGCTCGGCGGGTCGCCGAGCAGCACGATCCGCTCGCGCCGCCGCTCCGCCGCCGGGTCGGGCAGCGGTACGGCGGACAACAGCGCCCGGGTGTAGGGGTGCTGCGGGTTCTCGTACAGGGACTTCTTGTCGCCGATCTCGACGATCCGGCCGAGGTACATGACGGCGACGCGGTCGCTGACCCGCTTGACCACCGACAGGTCGTGCGCGATGAACACGTACGCGAGGCCCAGCTCCGTGCGCAGCCGCTCCATCAGGTTGACGATCTGGGCCTGTACGGAGACGTCGAGGGCGGAGACCGGCTCGTCGGCGACGATCAGCCGGGGGCTGGTGGCCAGCGAGCGGGCGATGCCGATGCGCTGGGCCTGGCCTCCGGAGAACTCGTGCGGGTAGCGGTCGATGTGCTCGGGGATCAGCCCGGTGAGCTCCATCAGCTCGGCCGCGCGGCGGCGGGCGTCCGCGGCGCTCCAGCCCTGGACCAGCAGCGGGTCGGAGATGATCCGGGCCACCGTCTGGCGGGGGTTGAGGGAGGAGTGCGGGTCCTGGAAGACCATCTGGATGTTCTTGCGCAGCGGGCGCAGGGCGCTCTGGGACAGCCGGCTGATGTCCTTGCCGTCGAAGGTGACGCGGCCGGAGGTGGGTTCCAGGAGGCGTACGAGCATCCGGCCGGTGGTGGACTTCCCGCAGCCGGACTCCCCGACCAGGCCGAGGGTCTGCCCGGCCGCCAGGTCGAAGGAGACCCCGTCCACGGCGCGCACGGGCGCCCCCCGGCGCCCGGTCAGCGAACGCTTCCCGGGGAAGGTCATGGTGAGGTCCCGTACGGACAGGAGCGTGTCGGTGCTGGTCATCGGGCCGCCTCCTCGGCGGTGCGGGCGCCGGCGAAGTGGCAGGCGACGGTGCGGCCGGGCCCGTCCCCGGCCCCGTACGGGTCCCCGTACGCCGCGAGTTCCGGCCGTGCCTCGTCGCAGCGGGCGGCCGCCCTCGGGCAGCGCGGCGCGAAGGCGCAGCCCGGGGCCGGGGCGAGCAGGGACGGCGGTGAGCCGGGGATGGAGGGCAGGGGTTCGTCGTCGGCGGTGTCGAGGCGGGGCAGCGAGTCGAGCAGGCCCCGCGTGTAGGGGTGGGCGGGGTCGGCGAACAGGGCGTCTACCCCGGCCTGTTCGGCGGCGCGGCCGCCGTACATGACCAGCACCTCGTGGGCGACGCGGGCGACGACACCCAGGTCGTGGGTGATCATCACCACGCCGAGCCCGCGTTCCTGCTGGAGCCGGGCGATCAGCTCCAGGATCTGCGCCTGCACGGTGACGTCCAGGGCGGTGGTCGGCTCGTCGGCGATCAGCAGGTCGGGTTCGCAGGCCAGGGCCATGGCGATCATCGCGCGCTGGCGCATGCCGCCGGAGAACTGGTGCGGGTACTCCCCCGCGCGGCGGGCCGGTTCCGGGATGCCCACCTCGCCGAGCATGTCGACGGCCCGTTTGCGCGCGGCGGCCCGGCCGGCCTTGAAGTGCACCCGGAAGTGCTCGGCGATCTGCTCGCCGACCGTGTAGTAGGGGTGCAGGCTGGACAGCGGGTCCTGGAAGATCATGGCCATCCGGCGGCCGCGCACCTTGGACAGCTCCCGCTCGGAGAGCCCGGTCAGCTCCCGCCCGGCGAGGGCGACGGACCCGGTGACCTCGGCGGCGCCCCGGTGCAGGCCCATGACGGCCAGCGAGGTGACCGACTTGCCCGAGCCGGACTCGCCGACGATGCCGAGGGTGCGCCCGGCTTCCACGGTGAAACCGAGGGAGTCGACGGCCCGTACGGTCCCGCGGGGGGTGGTGAACGTGACGCGCAGATCGCGTACTTCGAGAAGGGGGGCGGCCGGGGCGGCCATCAGTACCTCACCCTCGGGTCGATGACGGCGTACAGGAGGTCGACGACGAGATTGGCGACGACGATGAAGAACGCGGCGAGCAGGGTGACCCCGAGGACCACGGGCTGGTCGGAGCTGACGAGCGCCCCGTAGAACAGCCGCCCGATGCCGGGGAGTCCGAAGATGGACTCGGTGATGACGGCTCCGGCGAGCAGTCCGCCGAGGTCCATGCCGAAGATGGTGAGGATCGGGGTCATCCCGGAGCGCAGGCCGTGTTTGACGACGACGGTGCGCTCGGGCATGCCCTTGGCCCGGGCGGTACGGATGTACGGCTCGGCCATGGCCTCGATCATCGAACCGCGGCTCTGGCGTGCGTACATGGCGGCGTACAGCAGCGCGAGCGCGGTCCAGGGCAGGAGCAGGTTCGAGGCCCAGGCGAGCGGGTCGTCGGTGAAGGCCTGGTAGCTGGGGTAGGGCAGGAGGCCGGCGGTGCGGATGACCCCGTAGATGAGCAGGACGGAGGTGAAGTAGACGGGCAGCGAGGCCGCGGCGACGGCGCCGACCATCAGGGCCTTGTCGGTGGCGGTGTCCTTGCGCAGGGCGGCGGTGACCCCGGCGCCGAGTCCCAGGAGCAGCCACAGTGCGGCGGCCCCGAGGGCGAGGGAGGCGGAGACCGGCAGCCGGTCCATCAGCAGGTCCCAGACGGGCAGGGAGTTCTCGTAGGAGTAGCCGAGGCAGGGGAAGCCGCACTCGACGGCGTACTGGCCGGTGCCGAGGGTGCGACCGGTGAAGATGCCGGTGAGGAAGTCGCTGAACTGGCGCCACAGGGGCTGGTCGAGCCCGAGGTACGCGCGTACGTCGGCGAGCCGTTCGGGGCTGCAGGTCTTGCCGCAGGCGGCCGCCGCCGGGTCGGCGGGCAGGACGTAGAAGATGAGGAAGGTGACGGCGGCGATGGCGAGGAGCACGCCGGCGAGGGCGAGCAGGCGGCGGGCGAGGTAGAGGATCAACTGCGGCCGCCCCTCGGGTCGAGGATGTCGCGCAGGGCGTCGCCGAGGAGGGTGAAGGCGAGCACGGCGAGGAAGAGGAAGACGCTGGGGATGACGAAGTACATGGGGTCGGTCTCGTAGAAGGCGACGGACTCGGCGATCATCTGGCCCCAGGACGGGGTGGGCGGGCGGACGCCGACGCCGAGGTAGCTCAGCGCGGCCTCGGTGCTGATCATGCCGGGGATGAGCAGGGTGGTGTAGGCGATGACCGGGCCCGAGACGCCCGGGAGGATGTCGCGGGTGAGGATCCGCCAGGAGCCGGAGCCGCCCACGCGGGCCGCGTCCACGTACTCGCGGTGCTTGAGGGAGAGGGTCTGGCCGCGGACGACGCGGGCGACGCCGGGCCAGCCGAAGACGCCGATGACGGCGGTCATGAGGAGGATCCGGTTCACGTCCTTGGCCACGGACAGCATGGCGATCATGAAGATCAGGGAGGGGAAGGACATGGTCAGGTCCATGAGCCGGGACAGGACCGCGTCGGTGCGGCCGCCGAAGTAGCCGGCGGCGATGCCCGCGGCGGTGCCCGTGACCACGACGATCGCGGTGGCGGCGAAGGCGATGAGCAGGGAGACCTGCGCGCCGTGCACCACGCGGGCGAACAGGTCGCGGCCGGTGACGGGTTCGACGCCGAGCCAGTGCTCGGAGCTGATCCCGCCGAGGGAGCCGAGCGGCTGCCCTCCGAGGTAGGGGTCGATGGCGGTCTTGTCGAACTCCTCCGGGGACCAGCCGCCGAGCGCGCCCAGCCAGGGGGCGGTGACGGCCATCAGGACGAAGAGGAGGACGAGGCAGAGGCTGAAGCGGACGGCGGGGCGGCGCCGGAGCTCCCGCCGGGCGAGCTGCCAGGGGCTGCTGCCGGGCGGGACCTCCGTCGCCTCCGGGGCGCCGGCGGCGGGTGCGGTGGTGGTCATGACGGGATGCCGGGTGGGCTCGTCCGGCCTCAGCCCTGGCCCTTGGAGGGGTCCTTGAGGCCGATCGTGCCGTAGTCGATGGTGCCGGTCCACACGGGGTGGCCGAAGGCGCCCGCGATGTTGGTGCCGACGAGCAGCGGCTTGCGCTCCAGGAGGATCGGGACGGACGGGGACTTCTTCATGAGCTCGGCGTCGAGGTCGATCCAGGCCTGGTTGGCCTGCTTGGCGTCGGCCATGGCGTTGATCTCGTCGATCCGCTTGATGGTGGCCTCGTCGCGGAACTGGCTGTGGTTGCCCTGGTTGCCCTTCTCCTTGATGGTGCGGCCGTCGAAGACGAAGGGGATCCAGGTGGAGCCGGAGGGGTAGTCGGGGCACCAGCCGGTGAGGCTCATGTCGGGGGTGGTGGAGAGGTCGCCGATGACGTCGTAGTAGGCACCGGGGTCGACGGTGTCCACGACGACCTCGATGCCGGCGCGGGACAGGCCCTGCTGGAGGGCCTCGGCCTTGGCCTTGTCGCCGGTGGAGACGGCGAGGGAGACCTTCAGCTTCTCCTTGCCCGCGGCCTTGAGCAGTTCCCTGGCCTTGTCCGGGTCGCCCGCCGGGGCGATCTTCAGGGTGTCGGCCTGCTTGCCGCCGGACAGGGCCGGGGGCAGGTAGGCGGTGGCGACCTCGTTGAGGGCCGGGCCGCCGCCCGCGGTGATCACGGCTTCCTTGTCCACGGCGTACTGCATGGCCTCGCGCACCTTGGGGTCGTCGAAGGGCGCGCGGGAGTTGTTGAGGTAGAGCATCTCGGTACAGCCCTGGGACTCGGCGAGCAGTCGCGCCTTGACGTCCGGCTTGGGCAGCACCTTGGGGGCGCTCTCGGGACGCATGTCCGCGTACTGGACGGTGGAGGCGTCGACGCCCTCCCCGGCGATGATCCGGTCGTCGATCTGGCCGCCCTTGAGGCCCATGACGACCACGAACTTGTCCGGGTAGGCCTTGCGGACGGGGTCGGTGGCGGCGTCCCAGTGCTCGTTGCGGACCAGGACCAGCTTCTTGTCGCGGTCGTACGACTCGATCTTGTACGGGCCGGAGGAGAAGGGGCGGGCGTCGTACTGGGTGCCCTTCTCCTGGGACTGGGGCACGGGCGCGAAGGTGGGCAGGGTGGCGGTCGCGGAGAACTCGGCGACCGGGCGCTTGAGTTCGAAGACGATCGTGCGGTCGTCGGGGGTCTTCACGGAGTCGAGGTGCTGGCCCTGGAGGGGGCCCTTGTACCCCTCGGTGCCGGCGAGGTACTGGGCCGCGTAGTCGGGGCCGCCGGTGAGGTCGGGGGCGAAGGAGCGCTCGACGTTGTACTTGATGTCCTGGGCCTTGACCGGGGATCCGTCCTCGTACTTGACGCCCTCCTTGAGGGTGAAGGTCCAGGTGCGGCCGCCGTTGGAGGGGGCGCCGAGGTCGGTGGCGAGGTCGGGGACCAGCTCGCTGCCGGCCTTGCCTGGCTCGGCCTTGAAGGTGACCAGGGTGCGGTAGAGCAGCCGGGTGCCGAAGTCCATGGTCGGCATGACCCAGTTGCGGGCGGGGTCGAGGTGGGCGAAGTCCTGGTTGGACAGGACGGTGAGGGTGCCGCCCTTGACGGGGGTGCCGCCGAGGATCTTGCCGTCGTTGGCGGCGGCGGGGTTGGAGGCGCCGGCGCCGGCCGAGCCCTTCTTGGTTCCGGAGCAGCCCGAGGCACCGAGTGCGAGAGCCGCCACCAGGGCGGTGGCGAGGGCGAGTTGGGTGCGCTTGGTCATGGGTCACTCCAGTGAGGGGCGGCGCTCTACGATGTGACCGGTAACATAGTAATGTGAAATTGCACTGACAAGGGTTTGAGCCTGCCGTTATCCAGCCGTGTCCAAATCCGCGCCCTGGAAAGCGAGTTGGGCCCGGACCGAGGCGGTCCGGGCCCTGGGGGCGGAGAGGTGCGGGCGGCGGGGTCAGCCCTTCGCGGCGCCGCCGAGGCCGCCCGGGGTGCGGCCCACCGGTTCGTCGCGGCCCTGGGCCCAGAGGGAGCGGACGTGGCCGAGGTGGCGGGTCATGCAGGCCTGCGCCGCCTCCGCGTCGCCGCTGATCATCAGGTCGAGCAGCTCGATGTGCTCCTCGGCCGAGGAGACCAGCTTGCCGGCCTCGTCCAGGCCTGTCAGGCCGTACAGCCGGGAGCGCTTGCGCAGGTCGCCGACCGTTTCCACGAGGCGGTCGTTGCCCGCGAGGCCGAGCAGCGTCAGGTGGAAGCGGCGGTCCGCCTCCAGGTAGCCGATGAGGTTGTGCTCGCGGGCGCTGGTGACGATCTCCTGCGCGATGGGCCGCAGGGCCTCCAGCTGCTCGGACGTGGCGGACTTCGTGATCCGGCCGATCGTCGGCACTTCGATCATCGTGCGCAGTTCCGTGTACTGGTCGAGGTCGCGCTCGCTGACCTCGGTGATCCGGAATCCCTTGTTGCGGACCGGCTCGACCAGCCCCTCGCGGGCCAGGTCGAGCATCGCCTCGCGCACCGGGGTGGCCGAGACCCCGAGTTCGGCCGCGAGACCGGGGGCCGAGTAGACGCTCCCGGGGCGCAGCTCGCCCGCTATCAGGGCTGCTCGCAGGGCATGGCCGACCTGGTCGCGGAGCCGTTCCTGGGCCTTGATGAGACTGTGCTGCTTCAGGTCACCCATTGCATTTCCTCCGAGACCCCCGACACTGCCGATGAGCAGAGGAACAGCGTACAATGTCACGTTTCGCTGCTCACCCCGGCGGCCTGGACCAACGCGACCGCCACGGCAAGATCCTCCCAGGCCATGCCCACACTCTTGAAGAGCTGTGGACAACTCGCGGCCCCACCCGCCGGCATCCGCCCGGAGACCAGGTCGGCGAGGGTGCCGGTGATATGACCGGGCCCGATCGCCCCCTCCGCCTCCGGCACCAGCAGGTCGCCCGCCTCACGCAGGGCCGCCGCGCGCGATTCGACGTACACCGCCGCCCGTCGCACGAGGGCGGTGTCCGTCTCCCGGGCCGTCGGCTCGTGCGAGCCGACGGCGACGACGGTGGTGCCCGGGCCGGCCAGGCGCCCGTCGAAGAGCGGCTCCCGGGCGGTGGTGCAGCAGATCACCAGATCGGCGCCGGCCACGTCGCCCGGAGTGCCGGTCCGGGCGGGCACCCCGAGGCCCACGGCGTGCGCGGCGAGCGCCGCCGCCCCCGCCGGGTTCCGGGCGACCACCACGGCCTCGGCCAGCTCCCGCAGCGGGAGCACCGCTTCGAGATGGCCGTACGCCTGCGGTCCCGAGCCGAAGAGGACGAGACGCAACGGGCGCCCGGCGGGGGCCAGATGGCGCAGCGCGAGGGCGGAGACCGCCGGGGTGCGCAGGGCCGTCAGGGCCGCCCCGTCCAGCAGCGCCAGCGGGCGCAGGGTGGGCCCGTCCAGCAGCAGGTAGGACCCGGTGATCCGGGGCAGCCCGCGGGCCGGGTTCCCGGGCGCGACCCCGGCGATCTTCACCCCGGTGTAGGAGCCCGATGCGGCGGGCATCAGCAGCAGTTCGCCGCCGGGCACGGCGAGCGCCGTACGCTGCGGGGAGTTCTCGGGGTCGAGGCCGGCTCGCAGGGCGGCGGCCAGGGCGTCGGCGGCGGCTGCCGGAGTCAGGATCCCTGCCATGTCGGCGGCGCTCAGCTGCGGGAGACCGCGCGCGGCCGGCACCTCCACGGCGCTCTGCGACCGAGCGAGCCTCCCCGCATCAGGCCCGCTCACAGCAGGAACCCGCTGCCGAGGGGGTCGTACGGGTCGGCCATGAAGGTGTGCTCGCCGGTGCGGTAGGCGTTGCCGGTGATCTCGGTGACGCCGCCCGGCAGGATCCGGCCGGTGAACACCGTGCCCGTGACCGACTCGTGCAGCAGGTCCTCGTCCGCCCCGAGCCGCCCGTCCTCCGCGAGCAGCGCGAGCCGCGTCGAGGTGCCGGAGCCGCAGGGCGAGCGGTCGATCTGCCCGTCGGCGAAGACGGTGACGTTGCGCTGGTGCGGCCCGAAGGGGGTGTCGGGCAGCTCCTCGTAGAGGATCACCCCGTAGACCCCGGACAGCAGCGCGCCGTCGGGGTGCCAGGTGGCCGGGTGGGTGGCCAGTGCGGCCCGGATCTCCCGGCCGGCCCGGACCAGGTCGGGCAGCGCGGAGCCGGTGACCGCAAGGCCGAGGTCGCGGGCGCGCACGGAGGCGTAACAGGCCCCGGCGTGGGCGATGTCCACCTCGGCGATCCCCAGCGTGGTGGCGACGGGCACCTTGCGGGCGTTGACCCGCGCCGGGACGTTGCGGAAGGTGACCCCGGTGGTGCGGCCGCCGGCCCGGTGCACGGTGGCGCCGACCCGCCCGGACGGCACGTCGATGCGCACCTGCACGTCCCCGTCGGCCGGGGCGGCGACCCGGCCGGTGTCCACGGCCCAGACCCCGAGGGCCATGGTGCCGTGGCCGCAGGCGGTGGAGTAGCCGTCCTTGTGCCAGAACAGCACGCCGAAGTGGGCCCCGTCGTCGTCGGCCGGGACGACGAACCCGCCGTACATGCCGGCGTGTCCGCGCGGCTCCTGCACCAGCAGGCGCCGTACGTCGTCCAGCGCGCCCCGGCGCGGAGCCGTGCCCGATCCCCCGGGGCCGACGGCGGTGGCGCAGCGCTCGGCGACGGTGTCCCCGGGCACGGGCGGGAGCCCCCCGTCGGCGCCGCCGGTGGCGTCGACGATCCGGAAGGGTTCTCCGGCGGTGTGGTAGTCGGTGGTGCGGACGGGGGAGGCGGTCACAGCAGGAACCCTCCGGGGAAGGGGTCGGTCGGGTCGAGGAAGTACTGGGCGGTGCCGGTGATCCAGGCCCGGCCGGTCACCGTGGGCACGACGGCCGGGTGGGGGCCGACGGTGGTCGCGTCGACCAGCCGGCCGGTGAACTCGGTGCCGATGAAGGACTCGTTGACGAAGTCCGCGCCGAGTTCCAGCAGGCCGCGGGCGTGCAGCTGGGCCATGCGCGCGCTGGTCCCCGTACCGCAGGGCGAGCGGTCGAACCAGCCGGGGTGGATGGCCATGGCGTGCCGGGAGCGGCGGCCGTCGGAGCCGGGGGCGGCGAGGTACACGTGCTTGACCCCGGCGATGGAGGGGTTCTCGGGGTGGACGGGGCGGTCGCCGGAGGCGTTGACCGCGTCCATGACGGCGAGTCCGGCGGCGAGCAGGTCCTCCTTGCGGGCGCGGTCGAAGGGCAGGCCGAGGGCGTCGAGTTCGACGAAGGCGTAGAAGTTGCCCCCGTAGGCGAGGTCGTAGGTGACCGTGCCGAAGCCGGGGACCTCGGCCTTGAGGTCGAGCCCGACGCAGAAGGAGGGGACGTTGGTGAGGGTGACGGCCGTGGCCGCGCCGTCCTCGACGCGGACGTCGACGCTCACCAGGCCCGCCGGGGTGTCGAGCCGGACGGTGGTGACCGGCTCGACGACGGGCACCATGCCGGTCTCGACGAGGACGGTCGCCACCCCGATGGTGCCGTGCCCGCACATGGGCAGCAGGCCGGACACCTCGATGTAGAGGACGCCGAAGTCGGCGTCGGGACGGGTGGGGGGCTGCAGGATCGCGCCGCTCATCGCGGAGTGGCCGCGCGGCTCGTACATGAGCAGGGTGCGGACGTGGTCCATGTGCTCGATGAAGTGGAGCCGCTTCTCGGCCATGGTGGCGCCGGGGATCACCCCGACCCCGCCGGTGACGACCCGGGTCGGCATGCCCTCGGTGTGGGAGTCCACCGCGTGATAGATGTGGCGCGTACGCATCAAAAGCCCCCTGCGGCTGGTTAGTTGAGGCCCTCGGCGAGGGCCTTCTCGGTGGCGGCGCGGACGGCGGCCTCGGTGTCCCCGGTGAGGGGGAAGCGCGGCGGCCGGGTGGTGCCGCCGGGGCGGCCGGCCAGGTCCATGGAGAGCTTGATGGCCTGGACGAACTCGGTCTTGGAGTCCCAGCGCAGCAGCGAGTGCAGGGACTTGTAGAGCGGCAGGGCGGTGGCCAGGTCCCCGGCCACGGCGGCGCGGTAGAGGGTGGCGCAGGACTGCGGCAGGGCGTTGGGGTAGCCGGCGATCCAGCCGACGGCGCCCGCGAGGGCGAGTTCGAGGAGGACGTCGTCGGCGCCGATGAGCAGGTCGAGGCCCGGGGCCAGTTCGGCGATCTCGTAGGCGCGGCGCACGTCGCCGCTGAACTCCTTGACGGCGACGATGGTGCCGTCGGTGTGCAGCCGGGCGAGCAGGGCCGGGGTCAGGTCCACCTTGGTGTCGATGGGGTTGTTGTAGGCGACGACGGGCAGCCCGGCCCCGGCGACCTCGGCGTAGTGGGCGCGTACGGCGTCCTCGTCGGCCCGGAAGGCGTTGGGGGGCAGGAGCAGGACGGAGCCGGCGCCGGCCTCGGCCGCCTGGTCGGCCCAGCGGCGGGCTTCGGCGCTGCCGTAGGCGGCGACACCGGGCATGACGCGGTCGCCGTCGCCCGCCGCCTCGACGGCGGTGCGGACGACGCGGGCCCGCTCCTCGTCGGTGAGGGTCTGGTACTCGCCGAGAGAGCCGTTGGGGACCACGCCGTCGCAGCCGTTGGCGATGAGCCAGGCCACGTGTTCGGCGTACGCGTCGTAGTCGACGCTGAGGTCCTCGCGCAGGGGCAGCGCGGTGGCGACCATGATTCCGTGCCAGGGGCGGGTGCGGACGGGCGCGGGGGTGTGCGCGTGGGTCATGTGAGAGCTCCCTAGAGTGATGTGTGACATTTTACTAGTGGGTGCGAGACGGCCACAAGGGCCCGGAGCCAGCGGATCAGCCGTCCGCGGGAGGAAGTTCGGCGAGGTGGCGCAGCGGTACCGGACAGGACAGCGGCCTCCGCTCGGCCGCCGCGCCCGGGGACAGGGGGGACTCCCCGGCGAGGGCGGACTCCCCCGCGAGGGCGGAGACGGCCGGTCCGCACATCCGGCCCTGGCACCAGCCCATGCCCGAGCGGGTGAGCAGCTTGACCGTACGGGCGTCCCGAGCCCCGAGGTCCCGGACCGCCTCGCGGATCCGGCCGGCCGGCACCTCCTCGCAGCGGCACACCAGGTCCTCGTCGCCGAGCCAGTCGGTCCAGCCCGGTCCGGGCCGGTGGGCCGCGGCCATCGCGCGGGCGAAGGCGCGCAGCCGGGCCCGGTCGCGGGCCAGGGCGCCCGGCACGGGCCGGCCGGCGACCGTGTGCGCGGCGATCTCCCCCTCGACGAGGGCGAGCCCGGCGCCGCCGATGCCGCCGGTCTCCCCGGCGGACCAGATGCCGGGGACGGAGGTGCGCTGCCCGGCGTCCAGTACGAGGGCGGCCGTGCCGTCCGGCCCGCGGACGGTGGCGCAGCCGAGGCCGGTGGCCAGTTCCAGCTGGGGCACGAGCCCGTGGCCCACGGCCAGGGCGTCGCAGGGGATTCGGCGGGCGGTGCCGGGCAGCGGGCGCCAGTCCCGGTCGAGCCGGGCCACGGTGACGGCCTCGACCCGGCCGGTGCCGTGGGCCTCGACGACGGCCTGGCGGGTCAGGAGCCGGACGCGGTGGCGCAGCAGGGCGCCGCCGAAGGTGACGGCCTCGGTGAGCTTGCCGGGGTTGCGCAGCAGGGCGGGCACGTGGCCCGCGTACGCGAGGTAGGACGCGGCCTCCACCACGGCGGGCACGGTGGCTCCGGCGGCGGCCAGGGTGCCGGCCACTGCGAGCAGCAGCGGCCCGCTCCCGGCGACGACCACCCGCTTGCCGGGCAGGACCAGGCCGCCCTTGACCATGGCCTGCGCCCCGCCCGCACCGATCACCCCGGGCAGGGTCCAGCCGGGGAAGGGCAGTTGCCGCTCGTAGGCACCGGTAGCGATCAGCACCGCCCGGGCGCGGACGGCCGCGGCGCGTTCCTCGGGGCCGTGGCCGGCGACGGCGTGCAGGGTCCAGCCCGCGCCGCCGTCCGGGACCACCGTCCAGACGTGGTGGCCCGGGAGGTACGTGACGCGCCCGGCCGACTCGTGGTCGCGCAGGGCGGCTTCGCGGGTCGCGAAGGCCTGCCAGTCGTGGTGGAGGGCCTCGGGGCGGACCGCGCCCAGACCGGGCGCGGGATGGCGGTAGTACTGCCCGCCGGGGCGCTCCCCCGCGTCCAGTACGGTGACCCGCAGCCCGAGGTCCGCGGCGGTGACCGCGGCGGCCAGCCCGGCGGGACCGGCGCCGACGACGGCGAGGTCCGCGACGGGGTCAGCGGCGGGTTCCACGGCGGGGCGCGCGGCGGCGGGCGCGGCAGCGGGGCCGGCGGTCGGCACGGCAGCAGGCGCGGCAGCGGACTCAGCCGCCCCGGCAGCGGGCGCCGCGGCGGTGCCCTCGGCGCTCGGCACGGCAGCAGGCCCGGCGGTCGGCACGGCAGCGGACTCAGCCGTGGACCCGGCAGCGGGCCCGGCGGTCGGCGCGGCGGTGGGCTCAGACGGCGAGGTCGGCACGGCCCGTTCCTTCCTGGGTGGTGACGGTGTCCCCCGGCCGGGCCGGGACCAGGCAGGCGCGCTGGTTCGGGCTGCCGTTGACGGTGACGAGGCAGTCGTAGCAGCTGCCGATGCCGCAGAACACGCCGCGCGGGGCGCCGCCCTCGCGGGTGGTCCGCCAGGCCAGGATCCCGGCGCCCCAGAGCACCGCGGCGAGGGACTGGCCCTCCTGCGCGGGCAGTTCCCGGCCGTCGAACTCGATGCTGTACGTCGCCACCGGGCCGCCGCCGACCAGCGAGCGGGGGGTCCTGGCGCGGGGGCTGCCCATCAGCGGTTCTCCTCGGGGGTGTCGGCGGGCCGGTGCCCGGTGGGGGCCGGGGCGAAGCGGTCGGGACGGAACGGCTCGGGGTCCAGCGGGGGTTCGGCCCCCGACAGGGCGGCCGCGATCAGCACGCCCGTCGCCGGGGCCAGCCCGATGCCCGCGCCCTCGTGGCCGCAGGCGTGCAGCAGCCCGGGGCGGCGCGGGTCCCGGCCGATCGCCGGGAGGTGGTCGGGGAGGTAGGGCCGGAAGCCGTGGTAGGTCCGCAGGACGCGGACACCGGCCAGGACGGGGAAGAGGGCCGCCGCCTGGGCGGCGAGGCGGCGCAGGGCCTCGGTGGACAGGCTGCGGTCGAAGCCGACGCGTTCCCGGGTGGCCCCGATGAGGACCGGGCCCGAGGGGGTGCCCTCGACCACGGCCGAGGACTGGAGGGCGGCGGAGCCGCTGGCCACGTCGGCGATGTAGTCCGCGGCGTAGACCTTGTGCCGCACGACGCGCGGCAGGGGTTCGGTGACCAGGACGAACCCGCGGCGCGGCAGGACCGGCAGGCTCACGCCCGCCAGACCGGCGATGTGCCCGCCCCAGGTGCCCGCCGCGTTCACCACGGCCGGGGCGAGGAGCTCGCGCCGCGGGGTGCGGACGCCCCGGACGGCGCCCGCCCCGTCCAGGAGGATCTCGGTGACCTCCTCGCCGAGGTGGACCTCCGCGCCCGAGGCGGCCGCCGCGGCCAGCAGCCGCGCCGCCGCCTGGGCCGGCTGGACCTGGGCGTCCTGGGGGTAGAGGAACCCTCCGGCCAGGCCTGGGGCGAGGTGGGGTTCGAGGTCGTGCAGGCTCGCGGCCCCGACCTCGGCTGCCTCGACCCCGGCCGCGCGCTGGCCTTCGGCGAACGTGCGCAGGGCCTTGAGGGTGGTCTCGTCCGGGGCGACGACCAGGCCGCCCTTGGCCTCGTACTCGGTCTCCTCGGGGAGGGCCTCCGCGAGTTCGCGCCAGAGCCCGGTGGACAGCAGGGCGAGGTCGAGTTCCGGTCCCGCCGCCTTGTCGGAGACGAGCAGGTTGCCTTCGCCGGCGCCGGTCGTGCCGCCCGCGACGGGGCCGCGGTCGACGACGGCCACGGAGAGTCCGGCGCGGGCCGCGTAGTAGGCGCACGCGGCCCCGACGACGCCGGCGCCGATGATCACGGCGTCCAGGGAGTGTCTGTTGAGCACGACAGTAATATGTCACATTCTTTAGTGCCTGCCCAGACCGGTCCCGCGGCCTCTCGGACGCGGGACCGGTCCGACGGGATCCGGGCGGATCCGTCCGGTCCGGATCAGCCGCGGAGCGGCCCCTCGCAGCTGTAACTCGACGTGCCCGCCTTCTTGTCGGTCCAGATCTCCACCGGGCCGAAGGAGCAGTTCATGTCGGCGAGGTTGTTGGAGACCGCGCCCGCGCGGTCGAGGATGAAGTAGTCGACCGTCTCGGACATGTCCTTGAAGTTCTGGTCGTCGCTGCGCCAGTTCTTCAGGTTCGAGCTGATCCTGCCGGTGCAGGTGAAGCGGCGCTTGCCGGGCTCGCCGTTCTCCACGCAGTCCGGGGTGTTGTACGTGGCCGTGGCGAAGGAGGACTTCACCGAGGCCAGTGCCGAGTCACGCAGCTGGTCACCGGGGGTGAACTTGGTGTTCGGCACGTACAGCTGGTCGACCTTGACGATCTGCGCGTCCAGGAAGCGGTCGTAGTCGCGCTGGAGGTAGGTGTCCGCGCTCAGCCGGCTGCGCCAGGCGTCGTAGGCCGCCACGTCGTTGTTGCGCAGGTGGGTGTACATCTCGCGCAGCAGCGAGGGCTTCTCGGTCCACAGGAACTCGAAGAAGGTGCCGGCGTAGCTGTAGAAGCGGAAGCCGTCGCCGTCGTAGGTGGCGTTCAGCAGCTGCTCCACCGACATCCGGGGGCCGCCGCCCGCGGTGTCGCTGATGATGCTCTTGACCAGGGACTTGCGGACGGCGATGCCGTTGTCGCGGGTGGCCCCGTCGAAGAACTCGGCCGTGCCCTCGTCCATGGCGGTCGTACGGTCGCCCTCGTACCAGGGGCCCTCGCCGAAGAAGCCGGGGACGGCGTACCGGCCGTTGAGGTAGTGCGTGTACTCGTGGCGGAAGAGCTCCTCGAGGGTGAGGGAGGAGTCCTGCGGGACACGGCGCTGGTAGGTGTAGAAGGTGGCGCCGTTCTCGATGTAGATGCCGCCGTTGTTGGTGTCGTAGCCCGTCAGGATGGGGTGGTAGTTCTCGTAGTCGGCGCGGGAGCCGTAGAGCACGATGTTCAGCGTGGAGTTGGGGTCGCCCGCGAGCGGCTGCTCGGTGCCCAGGACGCGGTGGTACTGGGCCTTGACCTGCTTGCTGGCGTAGTAGAGCTGGTCGACGGTGGCCCGGTCGAGGCCGGTGCGGACCTTGATCGCGCCGTTGTCGTAGGTGTACGTGTAGGGGAAGATCCGCTTCTCGATGTCCTCCTTGCACACGCCGTAGGGCTTGCAGGCCTCGTAGAAGTTCAGCCAGTTGACGAGCTTGGCCCACTGCTGGCTGCCGTCGCCGAAGGCGGCCTTGACGGGCTCCAGCAGGGCGCCGAGGTCGGCGACGGTCTGCTCCTTGAGGCCCGCGACCTGGCCGAAGCGCCCGTACTCGCTGAGGGCGTCGCGCGCCACCCAGTCGTTGCCCGTGCCCTTGAGGTGGGTGTAGGAGGCGAAGGACTTGAAGGCGGCGCGGTACGGGGCGTCGCCCGCGACCGCCGTGTGGAAGGCGGCGTCCTGGTTGCCCGGGTAGACGCCGAGGTAGTTGACGGAGAGCGCGGCGAGGGCGGCGCCCGCCCAGCCGGAGTCCTGGTTCGTGGCCGGGTGGGCCGGGTCCATGGTGGCCAGGACCTTCTTGATGAGGCCGAGCTGGTGCTGGCGCAGGCCCGGGGCGCTGGCGGCGTAGAGGGCCTCGCGCAGGGTGCGGGCGTTGCTCGGGGTCACTTCGAAGGTGCGGGCGGCGCCCCCGAAGTCGGCTACGGCCTGGCGCATGGCGTTCACGGTCGGGGCGTCGGTGACGTCGATCTCTTCGCGCGAGTAGTCGTGGTAGGCGACCGCGTGCAGGTAGGTGAACATCTCCTCCAGGTGGGAGGAGTTGCGGCCGTCGTGGGCGGCGGCGAGGCCGGATATCCGGCGGGAGACGGCCTGGACGTGCGCGTCGGACATGACGGGCGCCAGCCGGGCGTCCCAGGTCCAGATGAGGTCGCGCAGACAGCCGTCGGCGGTGACGGCCTGGTCGGCGAGGAAGTCGGCGAACTGCTCCGGGCCGAGGTTCTTGATCCCGTCGAGGGTGCAGGGGACGCCCGCGGCGACGCTCCGCGCGGTGGGGGCCGCCTGGGCCGCCTTGCCGCTCTTCTCGACCGGAGCGGAGGCCGCGGCGGAGGCCGGCGCCGCGCCGGGGACCTGACCGGTGAGGGCCAGCCCGCCGGGAGCCGAGGCGGGGGCAGGAGTGTTGTCCTGCGCGTTGGCGAGGCGCTCGACCTCGTCGAACGGGTTGCCGGTGGGGCCGTGGGCCGGGGCGGCCTGTGCGCCGGTGAAAGCCGCCGGGGCCGGGGCCGCGGACTCCGCCGCCTGCGTGGTGCCCTGTCCCGCGGTGGCGAGGAGGGTCACCGCTACGGCGGAGGCGAGAAGGGAAGAGCGCACAGCTCTGTGCTTGAGCACCGAGAACTCCTGAAAGGGGAGAGGTGAGGTGGGGGGTGGTGCGTGAACTGCCCTGCGTCACACGGCGTTTGACGGGGATTAACGTGCCGCGGTGTGAGCTGTAACATAGTAATGTGAAATTGCACTGACAACCCCTGTGCGCCCACCAGTTCGCATCTTCTTGAGGGAGACCCCGTGACCGCCACCCCCTCCCGCCTCAACACGGGCAGCCACGACCTTCCGGTAGCTCCGGAACTGACCCGTTTCATGGCGGGCGCCTGGGCCGCTTCTCCGCTGCCCGGCTCCGCACGCGTACCCGCCCACGCCGTCACCCCGGCCCGCCGCACCCGGCTCTCGGCGCGCTTCCCGGGCGAGCGGCTGATCATCCCGGCCGGACAGCTCAAGGTCCGCTCCAACGACTGCGACTTCCGCTTCCGCCCGCACAGCGCGTACGCCTGGCTGACCGGCCTGACCGGCGAGGACCAGGTGGGCCACGTCCTGGTCATGGAGCCCTCGGGCCCGCACGCCCACGAGGCGGTGCTGTACCTGCGCCCGCGCTCGCCGCGGGCGGACGGGAACGAGGAGTTCTACCGGGACCGGCGCTACGGGGAGTTCTGGGTGGGCCGCCGGCCCGACCTGGCGGAGGCCGAACGCCTCACCGGCATCCGCTGCGCGCACCTGGACGCACTCGGGTCACCGGCGGGCCGGGTGGCCGGCACCGACGAGGAGCTCACCATCGCGCTCTCGGAGCTGCGCCTGGTCAAGGACGCGTGGGAGGTCGAGCAGCTCCAGCTCGCGGTGGACCACACGACGGCGGGCTTCGAGGACGTCGTACGGGCCCTGCCCCGCGCCCTGGCGCACCCGCGCGGCGAGCGGTGGATCGAGGGGGTCTTCGGCCTGCGCGCCCGGGCGGAGGGCAACGGCACCGGCTACGACACCATCGCGGCTTCGGGCGCCCACGCCTGCGTCCTGCACTGGATCCGCAACGACGGCCGGCTCGACCGCGACGAACTGCTGCTCCTGGACGCGGGCGTGGAGACGGACACCCTGTACACGGCCGACATCACCCGCACGCTCCCCCTGTCGGGCCGCTTCTCCCCCGTCCAGCGCCAGGTCTACGAACTGGTCCTGGCCGCCCAGGACGCGGGCATGGCGGCGCTGCGGCCGGGCGCGAGCTTCCGGGACTTCCACCGGGCCGGGATGCGGGTGATCGCCGAGGGCCTGGCGGAGTGGGGCGTCCTGAAGGACGCTGAGGGCGACCTGCACCGGCGGTACACGCTGTGCAGCAGCGGCCACATGCTGGGCCTGGACGTCCACGACTGCGCGAAGGCGCGGGCCGAGACCTACCTGGACGGCGTACTGGAGGAGGGCCAGGTCCTCACGGTGGAACCGGGCCTCTACCTCCAGCCGGACGACGAGACCCTCCCCGCGGAGCTGCGCGGCATCGGCGTTCGCATCGAGGACGACCTGGTCGTCACGGCGGACGGGGCCCGGCTGATGTCGGGCGCCCTGCCGCGGACGGTGGCGGGGATCGAGGAGTGGATGGGCCGGCTGCTGGAGGGGTAGGGGTGTCCCGCCGATCAGGGACGTCCCGCCGATCAGGACCCGGCCCGCCGGGCACCTTCCCAGGGGGTGTCCGTGAGCCGGGCCGTGAGTTCCTCGACGAACACCTCCAGATGGGGCGGGCGCGGTCCGGTCCGGGTGGCGCAGTACCAGGTGCGGGTCATCGGCCGTGCGCCGATGCGGACCAGGGCGAGGCCGTGCGAGGTGGCGTACGGGGCGGCCACCCAGTTGGGCAGCACCGTCGCGCCCTGGCCGCCCGCCACCATCTCCACCACCAGATCGGTCACCACCGGCATGGTGGTGATCCGGCCGGGCCGGGCCCCGGCGGGGATCGGCAGCGGCATCGACGGGATGCGGTTCTGGTCGTAGCCGTCGTAGAGGACCAGGTCGGCGCCGTCGAAGTCCCGGGCGGTCAGGTGCGCGCGCGAGGCCCACGGGTGTCCGGCGGGCACCACCGCCACCATCTCGTCCTCGAACAGCCTGGTCAGCGACACCCGGTCCATCTGGAGGTCGGGCTTGGTGACCAGGGCGACGTCGACCAGGTCGGCGAGCAGCGCCGGGATCGGCGCGTCGCCGGGGACGGCCTCGATGCGCACGTCGATGTCCGGCTCGCGCTCACGGAAGGCGCGGAGCACGGGCGGCAGCCACGGGAAGGTGGTGCTGCACTCGGCGGTGAAGCGGACCCGCCGGTCGCGGCCGTCGCGCATCTCCCGCAAGTCCCGGGAGGCCGACTCCAGTTCACCGAGGACGTGGCGGGCCGCGACGAGCAGCCGCCGGCCCGCGGCATTGGGGACCAGGCGGCGGCCCTTGCGGTCGAAGAGGGGCATGCCCAGGCGGGCCTCCAGCCGGGTGAGCCGCTGGCTGAGGGCCGGCTGGCTCACGTAGAGCCGCTCGGCGGCGGCGGTCAGCGATCCCGCCTCGGCGGTGGCGTCCAGGAGCTCCAGGTCACGCAGGTCCACATCCATAACGCTGGATTATCACATGCTCCAATCTACGTCGTGGTGTTATGAGTTGAGAGTTCGTAGGTTTCCGGTGTCAGCAGAACGGACCGAGCCGCCACGAAAGGCAGTCGCACCATGACCGACACCGCCACCACCGCCACCACCGCTCTCGTCACCGGATCCTCCAGCGGCATCGGCCTGGACATCGCCCGCGCCTTCCTGGCGGCCGGCGCCAATGTCGTCCTCAACGGCCGGGACCCCGGCCGCCTCGCCGAGGCCGCGGCGGGTCTCGGCCACCCGGAGCGGACCGCCTGCGTCGCGGGCGCCACCTCCGACCCGAAGACCGGCGAGGCCCTCGTCCGCACCGCGCTCGACCGCTTCGGCGGCATCGACGTCCTGGTCAACAACGCCGGCACCTTCGCCCCCAAGCCCTTCACCGAGGTCAGCGAGGAGGAGCTCGACGGCTTCCTGACCGGCAACCTCAAGGGCACGTACCTCACCACCCAGACCGTGGTACGGGCGCTGCGCGCGCAGGGCCGGGGCGGCAGCATCGTCAACATCGGCACCGTCCTGGTGGACCACGCGCTGGCGGGCTTCCCGTCCTCCGCGCCCGTGGTCAGCAAGGCCGGTGTGCACGCGCTGACCACGAGCCTGGCCGCCGAACTCGCCGCAGACGGCATCCGCGTCAACCTCGTCTCGCCGGGCATCATCCGCACCCCGCTGCACGCGGGCTCGGACGTGGACTCCCTGGGCGGGCTCGCCCTGCTGAACCGGGTGGGCGAGGTATCCGAGGTCTCCGGGGCGGTGCTCTACCTCGCGGGCTCCACCTTCGTCACGGGCCACGCCCTGCGCGTGGACGGCGGCCACGTCACCGGCCGCGCCTGAGCCCCCGCCCTGCCCCTCTCCCCCTGCCTGCCGGAAGGACGTCCACCACCATGCCGTACGTCAACGTCAAGATCACCCGTGAAGGTGCCACCGCCGCCCAGAAGGCCGAGATCATCGCCGGCGTGACCGACCTGCTGGTCCGGGTCCTCGACAAGGACCCGGCCACCACCTTCGTCCTCATCGACGAGGTCGAACTCGAGGACTGGGGCGTGGGCGGCGTCCGGACGGACGAGTACCGCCGCATCAACGCGCGGAACTGAGCGCTCCCTTCGGATCACCCTGCGGCCCGGACGGGTACAGCCGCGCCGGAGTCCGGCGGCAGGTGGCCGCGCTCCGGCCGCATCGGATGGCCGGGCCGCGGCGCGGCCCGGCCGTGCCCCCGGACGCCGGGCGGCCGACTTCTCGGGCCGCGGTCACGGGAGGACCGCCAGGCCGTCGAGTTCCACCAGGGCCTGCTCGTCCCACAGCCGGACCACGCCGATGACGGCCATCGCCGGGTAGTCCCGCCCCGCCAACCTCCGCCAGATCCCGCCCAGTTCGGCCGCGTGCACCCGGTACGCCGCCACGTCCACCGCGTACACCGTCACCCGGGCCAGGTCCGCCGGGGCGCCGCCCGCCGCGGCGAGGGCCGCCAGGAGGTTGGCCAGGGCCACCTCGAACTGCTCGGGCAGGCTCTCGCCCACCACCTTGCCCGCGGGGTCCAGCGCGGTCTGGCCCGCCAGGAACACCAGCCGGGAGCCGCTCGCCGCGACCGCGTGCGAGAAGCCCCTCGCGGGCGACAGTTCCTCCGGGTTGATCCGCTCCAGGCTCATCGCGCGGCCACCTCCCCGGGCAGCGCCCCGTAGAGCTCCTTCGCGATGATCGTGCGCTGCACCTCGCTCGCCCCCTCGTAGATCCGGGGCGCCCGCACCTCCCGGTAGAGGTGCTCCAGCAGGTGGCCCCGCTGGAGGGCGACGGCTCCGTGCAGCTGGACCGCGTGGTCCACGACGTACTGGGCCGTCTCCGTGGCGAGCAGTTTCGCCATCGCCGCGCGGCGGGGTACGTCCGGGGCGCCGCGGTCGTAGGCCCCGGCGGCCGCGTACACCAGCAGCCGGGCCGCCTCGGTGCGGGTGGCCATCTCGGCGACCCGGTGCGCCACGGCCTGGAGGTCGCGCAGCACCCCGCCGAAGGCGGTGCGGCCCGCGGTGTACGTCAGGGTCGCGTCGAGCGCGGCCCGGGCCATGCCCACCGCGAACGCGCCGACGCTGGGGCGGAAGAGGTTCAGGGTGTCCATCGCGACCCGGAAGCCCCGCCCGGGCTCGCCCAGCAGGTCGCGGGGGCCGACCGGGACCCCGTCGAAGGCCAGCGCGCCGATGGGGTGCGGGGAGAGCATCTCCAGGGGCTCGCCGGAGAGTCCGGGTCGGTCCGCCGGGACGAGGAAGGCCGATACCCCCCTGGCGCCCGGCCCTTCACCCGTCCGGGCGAACACGGTGTAGAAATCCGCTTCCGGGGCGTTGGAGATCCAGCGCTTCTCCCCGCTGAGGCGCCAGCCGCCCGCGGAGTCCGGGGCGGCCTCCAGGGCCAGCGCAGCCGCGTCCGAGCCGGCCCCCGGCTCGCTCAGCGCGAAGGCCGCCACGGTGCGGCCGGCGCGCACCCCTGGCAGCCAGCGTTCGCGCTGCGCCTCGCTGCCCTCCCGCAGGACCGGGTAGGCGCCCAGTCCTTGGAGGGCGAGCGCCGTCTCGGCCTCCGTGCAGCCGTAGGCGAGGGATTCGCGCAGCAGGCACAGTTCCAGCGCGCCCGACGCGAAGACCCGTTCCAGCAGGCCCGCCTCCCCCAGTGCCGCGAGGAGCGGCCGGTTGACCCGGCCCGGCTCCCCCTTCTCGGCCAGCGGCCTCAGCCGCTCCGCCGACAGTGCGCGCAACTGCCCGCACCACTCCTCCTGGTCCGCCCCGAGCGCGAATCCGGTCATCCGAATGTCCCCGCATCTATCGCGTCCTGTTGACTGCCGTCACCATCACGATACGCTCGTGTCGCGACCGCACGGCCGGCTCCACCCCAATCCGGACCGTCGCAAGGGGGCGAACCCGCCTTGGACCTCAAGCCTTCCGCTCACACCGACACCTTCGCCCGTGACCACCTGCCGCCCGCCGGCTCGTGGCCGGAGCTCCTCTTCGAGCTGCCCGAGCTCGCGTACCCGGACCGGCTCAACTGCGGGTCCGAGCTGCTCGACGCGACCATCGCCCGGTTCGGGCCCGACCGCCCGGCCTTCCGCACCGGCGCGGGCGAGGTGTGGACCTACGGTGCGCTGCGCGAGCGCGTGGACCGCCTCGCCCACGTGCTCACTGTCGATCTGGGCGTCGTCCCCGGCAACCGGGTGCTGCTGCGCGGACCCACCGGCCCCTGGCTCGCGGCGTGCTGGCTCGCGGTGATGAAGGCGGGCGCGGTGGCCGTCACCGTCCTGCCCCAGCAGCGTGCGCAGGAGCTGGCCACGGTCTGCGCGATGGCCCAGGTGCGCCACGCCCTGTGCCACGCCGACGTGCTCGACGACCTCGTCAGGGCCGGGGTGCCGGGGCTGCGCATCACCCCGTACGGGAGCGGGGCCGAGGACGACCTGCTGAGGCTGGCCGAGGCCCGGACGGCCGTGCCCTTCCCGGCCGTGGACACCTCCGCCGACGACGTCGCGCTGATCGCCTTCACCTCGGGGACCACCGGGCGGCCGAAGGGCTGCATGCACTTCCACCGGGACCTGCTCTCCGTCGCCGACACCTTCTCCCGCAGCGTGCTGCGCCCCCGTCCCGACGACGTCTTCGCGGGCAGTCCGCCGCTCGGGTTCACCTTCGGGCTCGGCGGCCTGGTCGTCTTCCCGCTGCGGGCCGGCGCCTCCGCGCTGCTGCTGGCGGAGGCGGGGCCGCGCACGCTGCTGCCGGCCCTGGCGCAGCACCGGGTGACGGTGCTGTTCACCGCCCCGACCGCCTACCGGACGATGCTGGACACGCTGGGTCCGTACGACGCGGGCGCGTACGACCTCTCCGCGCTGCGCCGCTGCGTCTCCGCCGGGGAGAACCTGCCGGCCGCGACCTGGCAGGCCTGGTACGAGCGCACCGGCCTGCGGATCATCAACGGGATCGGGGCCACCGAGCTGCTGCACATCTTCATCTCCGCCGCCGACGAGGACATCCGGCCCGGTACGACCGGCCGGGTGGTGCCGGGCTGGCAGGCCCGGGTGGTGGACCCGGCCGGCCGGCCGGTCGCCGACAACGAGCCGGGGCTGCTGGCCGTACGCGGCCCGGTGGGCTGCCGGTACCTGGCCGATCCCCGGCAGGCCGAGTACGTACGGGACGGCTGGAACCTCACCGGCGACACCTACGTACGGGACCCGGAGGGGTACTTCCGGTACGTGGCGCGCGCCGACGACATGATCATCTCGGCGGGGTACAACATCGCGGGCCCGGAGGTGGAGGAGGCCCTGCTGCGCCACCCGGACGTGGTGGAGGCGGCGGTGGTGGGCCGCCCGGACGAGCGACGCGGGCAGGTCGTGGTGGCGTACACCGTCACCCGTGAGGGCGTCACGCTCACGGAGGAGGATCTGCGCACCTTCATGCGGGCCGAGCTGGCCCCCCACAAGTGCCCGCGCTCCTTCGTCTTCCTGCGCGCCCTCCCCCGCACGGCCACGGGCAAACTGCAACGCTTCCGGCTGCGCGATCAGGAGACGCCCACGGGACAGCCCTAAAGTGAAGCTGTGGTCGAGCAGCACACCCCGCGATCCCTGATCGTCACCTTCTACGGCGCCTACGGGCGGGCCTTCGAGGGCCCGGTCCCGGTGTCCGCGCTGATCCGCCTGCTGGGCGCGGCCGGCGTGGACGCCCCGTCGGTCCGCTCCTCGGTGTCCCGGCTGAAGCGGCGCGGCTTCCTGCTGCCCGCGCGCGCGGCGGACGGCTCGGCGGCGTACGAGCTCTCCCGGGAAGCGCGGCAGCTGCTGGAGGACGGCGACCGGCGGATCTACGGGACCCCGCCGCGCTCGCCCGAGTGGCTGGTGGCGGTGTTCTCCGTCCCGGAGCAGGAGCGGCACAAGCGGCACCTGCTGCGTTCCCGGCTGGCCCGGCTCGGCTTCGGCGCGGTGGCTCCGGGCGTGTGGATCGCCCCGGCCCAGCTGTACGAGGAGACCGGGCACACGCTGGTGCGGCTGCACCTGACCCCGTACGTGGAGCTGTTCCGCGGCGCCCACCTCGGCTTCGCCCCGACCGCCGAGGCGGTGGCCCGCTGGTGGGACCTGGCCTCCCTGGCCAAGCAGCACGAGGAATTCCTCGACCTGCACGAACCCGCCCTGCGCGCCCTCCAGTCGGGCCCGGAGCCGACCCCGGAGGAGGCCTACCGCGGCTATCTCCTCGCCCTGGACAGCTGGCGCCGCCTCCCGTACGCCGACCCGGGGCTGCCGCGCGAGCTGCTGCCGGCGGACTGGCCGGGCGACCGCGCGGCGGGGGTGTTCGCGGAGCTCCACGCGCGGCTGCGGGACCTGGGCGCCGCCTTCGCGGGACCGTGACGCGAAACCGGGTGCGCGGGGCCTGCCCTGGCGCGAGGATGGGCCATGACCTGGACCTTCACTCGTGATCTGGCGGCCTTCCTGGCCGCGGCGGGCCCTTCCGTGGCCGCGAAGCCCGTGTCGAACACCATCCTGCTGACCACGGCCGACGCGCTGGAGCGGCGCGGGCCGCACGCCTTCGGCCGGGCGGACCCCTTCTTCGGCTGGTGGACCGGGGCCGACGGGGCCGTCACCGGCGGGCTGCTGTGCACACCGCCGTTCCCCGTGCTGCTCAGCGCGTTGCCGGCCGAGGCGGTCCGGGCGCTGGCGGCCGCCCTCGGCACCGAACCGCTGTTCGCCGGCATCAGCGGGTTCAACGCCCGCCGGGCCGACGCCGAGGTGCTGGCCGGGGCGTGGGGGCAGCCGGTCCGGGTCGCCGAGGAGAACCGCCTGTACCGGCTGGCCGGGCTGCTCGCCCCTGATCCCGCCCCTGCCGGGCGGGCCCGGCCCGCCGCCGGGGCCGACCTCCCGCTGCTGCTGGAATGGATCGAGGCCTTCAACCTGGAGGCCGGGCAGCCCGGGTCGCCCTCCGCGACCGCCCTGCGCGACCGGATCTCGTACGGCGGGATGCTCCTGTGGGAGCACGCCGGGATCCCCGTCTCCCTGGCCTCCTTCACCCGCCCGATCGGCTCGGCCTGCCGGATCGGCCCCGTCTACACCCCGCCCGCGTCCCGCCGCCACGGTTACGCGGCCGGGGTCACGCACGCGGCGAGCCGGGCGGCGTACGCGGCCGGAGCCTCGGAGGTGCTGCTCTTCACCGACCTGGCCAACCCCACCAGCAACGGCGTGTACCTGCGCCTGGGTTACGTCCCGGTCGAGGACCGCGCGGAGGTCGTCGCCGCCTGACCGCGCCGCCGCAAACCGCGGGCGGACGGACGTACCGGGCTACGGGAGCACCGGCGTACGGGCCTACGGGCCTACGGGCGTACGGGCGTCAGCCGCGGCCGGTCGGCGGGGGGCGGCTGCCCGCGCGGTAGGGGGCGGGCCAGGGCGCGGCCGGGCCCTCGTAGGACTGCTCGGCGGCCGCGTGCAGGGTCCAGTGGGGGTCGTAGAGGTGGGGACGGCCGAGGGCGCACAGGTCCGCGCGTCCGGCCAGCAGCAGGGAGTTGACGTCGTCCCAGGAGGAGATCGCCCCGACCGTGATGACCGGGATCCCCAGCGCGTTGCGGATCCGGTCGGCGTACGGGGTCTGGTACGAGCGCCCGTACTCGGGGGTCTCGTCCGCCACCACCTGGCCGGTCGAGACGTCGACGGCGTCCGCGCCGCGGGCGGCGAAGGCGGCCGCGATCGCCACGGCCTCCTCCTCCGAGGTGCCGCCGGGCGCCCAGTCGGTCGCCGAGAGGCGGACCGTCATCGGCCGGTCCCCGGGCCAGACGGAGCGGACCGCGTCGAAGACCTCCAGCGGGAAGCGCAGGCGGTTCTCCAGGCAGCCGCCGTAGGCGTCGGTGCGGTGGTTGGTCAGCGGCGACAGGAACCCGGAGAGCAGGTAGCCGTGGGCGCAGTGCAGTTCCAGCAGGTCGAAGCCGCAGTCGGCCGCGCGGACCGCGGCGGCCGTGAAGTCGGAGCGGACCGCTTCCAGGTCGGCGGCCGTCGCCTCGCGCGGGACGGCCGAGACGCCCGGCCGGTAGGGCAGCGCGGTGGGGGCCAGCAGCGGCCAGTTGTCCTGCGGCAGCGGGTCGTCCATGCCCTCCCACATCACCCGTGTCGAGCCCTTGCGGCCCGAGTGCCCGAGCTGGACGCCCAGCGCGGTGCCGGGCGCGGAGGTGTGCACGAAGTCGGCGATCCGCTTCCAGGCGGTGGCCTGCTCCTGCGTGTACAGGCCCGCGCAGCCGGGGGTGATCCGGCCCTCGGCGCTGACGCAGACCATTTCCGTCATCACCAGGGCGGCCCCGCCCAGGGCCCGCGCGCCGAGGTGCACCAGGTGGAAGTCCCCGGGGACGCCCTCCACGGCCGAGTACATGTCCATCGGGGAGACCACGACCCGGTTGCGCAGGGTCAGTCCGCGCAGGGTGAACGGGGTGAACATCGGCGGGGTCCGCTCGTCCGGGGTGCCGAAGTCGTGTTCCACGGAGCGGGTGAACCGCTCGTCGCGCAGCCGCAGGTTGCCGTGGGTGACCCGGCGGCTGCGGGTGAGCAGGTTGAAGGCGAACTGCCGGGCGGGCTGGTCGACGTAGCCCGCGATCTCCTCGAACCAGCGCATGCTGGCGGCCGCCGCCCGCTGGGTGCTGGCCACCATCGGCCGGCGCGCGGCCTCGTACGCGGCGAGGGCGGAGGGCACGTCCGGGTGCGCGGCGACCGCTTCGGCGAGGGCGAGGGCGTCCTCCACGGCCAGTTTGGTGCCGGAGCCGATGGAGAAGTGCGCGGTGTGCGCCGCGTCGCCGAGCAGTGCCACGTTGCCGTGCGACCAGCGCTCGTTCACGACGGTACGGAAGCGGGTCCACGCCGAGCGGTTCCCGCGCAGCGGCCGCCCGCGCAGGGCCTCGCTGAAGATCTTGGCGCAGCGGGCCGCCGACTCGCTCTCGTCGCACAGGTCGAAGCCGGCCGCCGCCCACACCTCGTCCCGCATTTCCACGATCACGGTGGAGGATTCCGCGGAGTACGGGTATGCGTGCAGCTGCATCACCCCGTACTCGGTCTCCGCGATCTCGAAGCGGAAGGCCTCGAAGGCGAAGTCGGCGGCCAGCCAGATGTACCGGCAGCGGCCGTTCGTCACCGTCGGGCCGAAGTGCGCGGCCCCGCTCTGCCGGATCGCGCTGTGCACCCCGTCCGCCGCGACCACCAGGTCGTGGGAGGCGGCGAGGGCGGCGGCGTCGGGGGCCTCGGCCCGGAAGCGGAGGCGGACGCCCAGTCCGGCGCAGCGCTCGTGCAGGATCTCCAGCAGCCGGCGCCGGCCGAGGGCGGCGAAGCCGTGGCCGCCGGAGGTCAGCAGCCGGCCCCGGTGGACGACCTCCACGTCGTCCCAGCGCACGAACTCCGCGCTCAGGGCGGCGTGGACGACGGTGTCCGCCCGCTCGATGCCGCCGAGGGTCTCGTCGGAGAGGACCACGCCGAAGCCGAAGGTGTCCTCGGGTGCGTTGCGTTCCCACACCTCGACGCGGTGGCCCTGCCGGGCCAGCAGCGCGGCGGCGTACAGTCCTCCCGGCCCGCCGCCCACGACGGCGACCCGCAGTGTGCCGGGGTCCGGCCCGGCGCCCGGGGGCATCCGGCTACCTGCCCTTCCACTGCGGCGGCCGTTTCCCGGTGAAGGCCGCGTGGAACTCCGCGTAGTCCTGGCCGTTCATCAGCAGGGCCTGGGTGGCCGCGTCGAGCTCCACCGACGCCGCCAGCGGCATGTCGAGTTCGGAGGTGAGCAGCGCCTTGGTCTGTGCGTAGGCGAGGGCCGGGCCGGCGGCCAGGTGCGCGGCGAGTTCGGCGGCCCGTACGTGGGCCTTGCCCTCGTCGGTGAGTTCGCTGAGCAGCCCGATCCGCTCGGCCTCGGGCGCGTGTACGGGCTCTCCGAGCATCAGCAGCCGGGTGGCGTGGCCGAGGCCGACGACCCGGGGCAGCAGGTAGGCGGCGCCCATGTCCCCGCCGGACAGGCCGACCCGGGTGAAGAGGAAGGCGAAGCGGGCGGTGGGGTCGGCGATGCGGAAATCTGCGGCGAGGGCGAGGACGGCTCCGGCTCCGGCGGCCACTCCGTGCACGGCGGCGATCACCGGGAAGGGGCATTCCCGGATGGCCCGCACCACCTGGCCGGTCATCCGGTTGAAGTCGAGGAGCTGGGCGGTATCCATGGCGAGGGTGGCGCCGATGATCTCGTCCACGTCGCCGCCGGAGCAGAAGCCGCGGCCCCCGCCGCCGAGCACGAGGGCCCGTACGGAGCGCTCCCGGGACAGTTCGGCCAGCAGGTCGCGCAGGTCGGCGTAGGCGCCGAAGGTCAGCGCGTTCAGCTTGTCGGGGCGGTCGAGGGTGACGGTGGCCACGCCGTCCTGCCGGGTCACCCGGAGGTGGCGCCACCGTTCGGTCGCTGAGGAGGAACCGGTGAAGGGGCTCACACCGTCGACGGTATCACTGGATCGTGACCGCCGTCACAGACACGCGACACACGGTGGGTGGGCAGGTGGAGCCACACGTGACGAAGGTCCCGTCCGCTGACCGCCGAGCTGGTCGCCAACGCCGTGGAGCACACCACTGCCGGGGCCCCCATCGAGCTCGTCGTGGAGCTGCTGGCGAACGGCTGCCAGGTCGAGGTCCACGACGGCGACCCGCGACTGCCGGGCGGCCTCGCGGTCCGGCCCGGCGACGGGCACCACGTACCCGACCCCTGGCAGGAGCACGGCCGCGGACTGCTGCTGATCCGGACCCTGAGTCCGGGCTGCGGGCACCGGCCCACCGCGCGCGGCAAGGCCGTGTGGTTCACCCTGCCCGCGCGGGCCGCCGCGGTATGACTATGCGCCGGGCTTCGCGAGCATCGCGACGAGCACGGCCTTGATGGTGTGCAGCCGGTTCTCGGCCTCGTCGAAGACCACGGAGTGCGCCGATTCGAACACCTCGTCCGTCACCTCCAGGGAGGCGAGCCCGTGCCGCTCGTGGATCCCCCGGGCCACCTCGGTGCCCAGGTCGTGGAAGGCGGGCAGGCAGTGCATGAACTTCACGTCCGGGTTCCCGGTGGCCCGGAGGACGTCCATCGTCACCGCGTACGGGGACAGGGCCGCGATCCGCTCGTCCCAGACCTCCCTGGGCTCCCCCATGGACACCCAGATGTCGGTCACCACGAAGTCGGCCTGCCCGACCCCCTCGTCGATCTCCTCGGTCAGGGTGATGCGGGCGCCGCTGCCCTCCGCGAGCTCCCGGGCCGCGGCCACCACCGGCTCCGCCGGCCAGTACGCCTTCGGCGCCACGATCCGTACGTCCATGCCCAGCAGGGCGCCGGTCACGAGGTAGGAGTTGCCCATGTTGAAGCGGGCGTCGCCGAGGTAGGCGAAGGCGATCCGCTCCAGCGGCTTGGCGCTGTGCTCGGTCATGGTCAGCAGGTCGGCCAGCATCTGGGTGGGGTGCCAGTCGTCGGTGAGGCCGTTGAAGACCGGCACCCCGGCGTGGGCCGCGAGCTCCTCGACGACGTCCTGGCTGTCGCCCCGGTACTCGATCCCGTCGAACATCCGGCCCAGCACCCGGGCGGTGTCCTTGACCGACTCCTTGTGCCCCATCTGGGAACCCGAGGGGTCGAGGTACGTGGTGTGGGCGCCCTGGTCCGCGGCGGCGACCTCGAAGGCGCAGCGGGTGCGCGTCGAGGTCTTCTCGAAGATCAGCGCGATGTTCTTGCCCTGGAGCAGGCGCCGCTCGGTCCCGGCCTTCTTGGCCGCCTTGAGTTCGGCGGCGAGCTCGATCAGGCCGCGGAACTCGGCGGCGGTGAAGTCGAGCTCCTTGAGGAAACTGCGGCCGGCGAGATCGGGGGCCATGGCGTCGCTCCAGCGTCACGGTGACAGGGGATGTTGGAAGTCTATACGATCCTATGCATTGATATACAGTCCTGGTCCTGGTCGATCTCGGTCTACGACACCCGCGGCACCCACTGCGCCCACTGCGCCCGCGACACCCGCGACGCCCCCGACGCCCACGGCACCCGCGGCACGCCTAGACCGGGTCGCGCTCCACCGGACAGCTCATGCACCGCGGGCCGCCGCGCCCCCGCCCCAGCTCGCTGCCCGGGATCTCGATCACCTCGATGCCCTCCTTCCGCAGGTGCGTGTTGGTCGTCACGTTCCGCTCGTAGGCGACGACCACCCCCGGCTCGACGGCCAGCACGTTGCAGCCGTCGTCCCACTGTTCGCGCTCCGCCGAGTGCACGTCCTGCCGCGCGGTCAGCACCCGGATCGAGTCCAGCCCGAGCGCCGCCGCGACGGCCCGGTGCATGTGCTCCGGCGCGTGGTCGGTCACCTTCAGGTCGGAGGCCCCGGCGCCCGGCTCGATCGTGTAGGAGCGGAGCATGCCCAGCCCCGCGTACTGAGTGAACGTATCTCCGTCGACCATCGTCATCACCGTGTCCAGGTGCATGAAGGCCCGCCGCTTGGGCATGTCGAGCGCCACGATGCTGGTCGCCGACCCGGCGGCGAACAGGCCCCGGGCCAGCATCTCCACGGCCTGCGGGGTGGTCCGCTCGCTCATCCCGATCAGCACCGCACCGTTGCCGAGGACCAGTACGTCCCCGCCCTCGATCGTCGAGGGGTAGTCCGCCTGCCCCTGCGACCAGTAGTGGAAGGCCCCGGAGGAGGTGAAGAGCGGGTGGTGCTTGTAGATCGCCTCGAAGTGGACGGTCTCCCGCTGCCGGGCCGGCCAGCGCATCGCGTTGATGGACACCCCGTCGTAGATCCAGGCCGAGGTGTCCCGGGTGAAGAGGTGGTTGGGCAGCGGCCCCAGCAGGAAATCGTCCAGTTCCATCGCGTGGAAGCGCACCGACACCGGCTCGGCGTGCCGCTCCAGGAACTCCCGCTTGGTCATCCCGCCGACCAGCGCCTCGGCCAGCGAGGCCGGGCTCAGACCGTCGAAGACCGACCGCAGGTGGTCGGTGGCCAGCGGCCCGTACTCCTTCTCGTCGAACACCCGGTCCAGGACGAGGTGTCTGGCCTCCGGGATGTCCAGGGCCTCGCACAGCAGGTCACCGAAGAGGTGGACCTCAACCCCCCGGTCGCGCAGGACGTCCGCGAACCCGTCGTGCTCCTGGCGGGCCCGGCGCACCCACAGCACGTCGTCGAAGAGCAGTGCGTCCTTGTTGCTCGGTGTGAGCCGCTTCAGCTCCAGGTCGGGCCGGTGGAGGATGACGCGGCGAAGCCGCCCGGTCTCGGAGTCGACATGGAATCCCATGCCGTACACGTTCGCAGACCGGGCGGCCTTTTGAGGCGGCGTCCGCTCAGCGGGGGGTGGCGAGGCCGAGGAGCGCCGAGGGCGCGCCGGTCAGCTCCGGTGTGACCAGGCCCAGTTCGGGCGCGGTCACGTTCGGCACCCCGAAGTTGGAGGCGTCCGGACCCGTCAGCAGACCGCCGGCGATCAGACCGGGGGTCCGCGCGCGCATGTCGGTGGCCGGGGCGTCCAGGGAGCCCTCGCCGTCCGTCTCCGGCTCGCCCAGCAGGTTCGGCACCGGCGAGGTGACGAGGGTGTTGCCGAGCTCGGTGCCGATCGGGACCACCGGGAGCAGTGGGGTCGGGAGCATGCTCCCCTTGTGGAAGCGGGGAGCCTCGGGCGCGCCCACGACCGGGATCGGGACTCCGGTGGCCACGCGGGGGGTGTCCACTCCCAGCGTGGTCTTCACGGCGTCGAGCGGGACACCGACCGGGACCGAATCGGCCACGGCCGGGGTGGCCGCGCCGGCCGCGGCCATACAGGTCATGAGCGCCGCAATGCTTCCGCGCGCGGTCATCTTCATAGGTGATGTTCCGTCCTTCCAGGGTCGCGGACATTCCGCTGCCCTGGATGAACGATCCCGCCGGTGGTTTTCCCGGAGTTCTCCGTGAAAGTTCCCCCATACGACCTAATTCGCGGCCGTACGGGGGCACCGGCTTTACGCCCTTTACGCCGGACCCCGCGACGGCAGCGGGGTCCGGCGCCCGCCGCCGGTGCCGGGGTCGGAAGCGGGCCCGGAGGCGGGCCCGGAGGCGGGCCCGGAGGCGGGGCCGGAGGCGGGCCCGGAGGCGGGCCGGAGCCGGGCCCGGAGCCGGCGTCAGCCGGGGGTCAGAGCCGGGGGTCGACCGGCTCCGACTCCAGGGCGAGCACCGCGAAGACCGCCTCGTGGACCCGCCACAGCGGCTCCTCCGCGGCCAGCCGGTCCAGCGCCTCCAGCCCGAGCGCGTACTCGCGCAGGGCCAGCGAGCGCTTGTGGCCGAGGAACCGGCCGCGCAGCCGCTCCAGGTTGTCCGGACGCGTGTACTCCGGGCCGTAGATGATCCGCAGGTACTCGCGTCCGCGCACCTTCACGCCGGGCTGGACCAGGCGGCCCTTGCCGTCCCGGGCGTACGCCTGGAGCGGCTTGACGACCATGCCCTCACCGCCGGCGGCCGTCAGCTCCAGCCACCAGTCCGTGCCGGCCCGTACGGAGTCCGGGTCCGCGGTGTCCACCAGGATCCGGCCGGTGCGCCGCAGCAGCCCGGTACCGGAAGCCTCGTCGGCGGCGACGAGCCGGTCCAGCCAGAACAGCTGCTCGTCGTGGGGGACGGCGGCCAGCGACCGCCCGGCCGCCGCCAGCAGCTGGAAGGGCGCGAACCGTACGCCGTCCAGCCCGTCGGTGGTCCAGCAGTAGCGGCGGTACGCCTCGGTGAAGGCGGCCGCGTCGGCGGCCCGGCCGCGCTGGCGCTCCAGCAGGGCGCCGGTGTCGATGCCCCGGGCGGCGGCCGCCTCCAGGGCGGCGATCGCCTCCGGGAAGACGGCGCCCGAGGCCGCGCCCACGGCGGCGTACTGGTTGCGCAGCAGCCCGGTGGACTTCAGCGACCAGGGCAGCAGTTCCCCGTCGAGCAGCAGCCAGTCCGTACCCAGTTCCTCCCACAGGCCCGCGTCGGTGACGGCCGAACGCAGCCGGGTGAGGACCTCCTCGGTGACCTCGGGGTCGCTGAAGAAGGGCCGCCCGGTGCGGGTGTAGACGGAGCCGGTCGGCCCCTCGACGCCGAACCGCTCGCGGGCCGCGCCGGCGTCCTTGCAGATGAGGACGGTGGCGCGGGAGCCCATGTGCTTCTCCTCGCACACGACCTGCGCGATGCCGTCCTTGAGGTACTGGGCGAAGGCCTCGGCCGGGTGCTCCAGGTAGGCCTCATCAGCGGCTCCGCCGCGGGCGCCCTCCTGGGAGGTCGCGGTCGGCGCCATGGTCGGCGGCAGGTACGGCACCAGCCGGGGGTCCACCGCGAAGCGGCTCATGACCTCCAGGGCGGCGGCCGCGTTCTCCTCGCGCACGTTCACGTTGCCCAGGTGGCGGGTCTCCACGACCCGGCGCCCGTGCACGTCGCCCAGGTCGAGCGGGCGCCCGTCGAGGCCGCCGGGGGCCTCGGCGGCGAGCGGCTTGACCGGCTCGTACCAGACCTTCTCGGCCGGTACGTCGACCAGTTCGCGCTCGGGCCAGCGCAGGGCGGTCATCCGCCCGCCGAATACGGCGCCGGTGTCGAGGCAGATGGTGTTGTTGATCCAGGAGGTGTCCGGGACCGGGGTGTGGCCGTAGACCACGGCGGCCTTGCCCCGGTAGTCCTCGGCCCACGGGTAGCGCACGGGCAGGCCGAACTCGTCGGTCTCGCCGGTGGTCTCCCCGTACAGGGCGTGCGAGCGCACCCGGCCGGAGGTGCGGCCGTGGTACTTCTCGGGCAGCCCGGCGTGGCAGACCACGAGCTTGCCGCCGTCGAGGACGTAGTGGCTGACGAGGCCGCGGATGAACTCCCGTACCTCCTGGACGAACTCCTCCGGCTCCCCTTCCAGCTGCTCGATCGTCTCGGCGAGGCCGTGGGTCCGCTGGACCTTGGAGCCCTTCAGATAACGGCCGAGCTTGTTCTCGTGGTTCCCGGGCACGCACAGGGCGTTGCCGGACTTCACCATGCCCATGACGCGGCGCAGCACGCCCGGACTGTCCGGGCCGCGGTCGACGAGGTCGCCGACGAAGACGGCGGTGCGCCCCTCGGGGTGGACGCCGTCCTCGTAACCGAGCTTGGCGAGCAGGGTCTCCAGCTCGGAGGCGCAGCCGTGGATGTCGCCGACGATGTCGAAGGGGCCGGTGAGGTGGGTGAGGTCGTTGAACCGCTTTTCGAGGACCACTTCGGCGCTCTCGGCCTCCGCGACCGAGCGCAGTACGTGCACCTTGCGGAAGCCCTCGCGCTCCAGTCCGCGCAGCGAGCGCCGCAGGTCGCGGCGGTGGCGCTGGATGACGGCGCGGGGCAGCCCGGCCCGGTCGGGGCGGGTGGAGTTGCGCTCGGCGCAGACCTCCTCGGGCATGTCCAGGACGATGGCGATGGGCAGGACGTCGTGCTCGCGGGCGAGCTGGACCAGCTGGCGGCGGGCTTCGGCCTGGACGCTGGTGGCGTCGACGACGGTGAGGCGGCCGGCGGCGAGCCGCTTGCCGGCGATGTAGTGCAGGACCTCGAAGGCGTCCTTGCTGGCGCTCTGGTCGTTCTCGTCGTCGGCGACCAGGCCCCGGCAGTAGTCGGAGGAGATGACCTCGGTGGGCTTGAAGTGCTTGCGGGCGAAGGTGGACTTGCCCGAGCCGGTGGCCCCGATCAGGACGACGAGGGACAGGTCGGTGACGGGAAGCACGCGTGCGCGCGGGGTGGCCGCGCCGCCCTCGGTGCCCTCGGCGGTCTCGGCGGCGGGCCCGGTGGGCGTACCGGCGGTCTCGGTGCTGGTCTCGCGGCTGGTCCCGGTGCTGCTCTCGGTGCTGCTCTGGGTGCAGATCTCGGTGCTGCTCTCGGTGGTCATGCTGCCTCGTCCTCCTTCGGGTTCTCGTTGACGGTGACGGCGGTGAACACGGCCATCTGGGTCGGCGGTCCGACCTCGGGGTCGTCGTCCCCGACGGGGACGAACTCGACGCCGTACCCGTGCCGTTCGGCGACGGCGCGCGCCCAGGCCCCGAACTCCTCGCGGGTCCATTCGAAGCGGTGGTCGCGGTGGCGGACCTGCCCGGCGGGCAGGGTCTCCCAGCGGACGTTGTACTCCACGTTCGGAGTGGTCACCAGGACGGTGCGGGGGCGGGCCGAGCCGAACACCGCGTACTCCAGCGCGGGCAGCCGCGGCAGGTCCAGGTGCTCGATGACCTCGCTGAGCACGGCCGCGTCGTAGCCGGTCAGCCGCTTGTCGGTGTAGGCGAGCGAGCCCTGCAGCAGCTTGACGCGAGAACTCTGGCGCTCCCCCATCCGCTCCAGCCGCAGCCGCTTGGCGGCGGTGTTCAGCGCCCGCACGGACACGTCGACACCGACGATCTCGGTGAAGGACACGTCCTTGAGCAGCGCCTGCACCAGCTGGCCCTGACCGCAGCCGAGGTCGAGCACCCGGGCGGCGCCGGCGGTGCGCAGGGCCGTCAGGATCGCCTCGCGCCGCTGCACGGCCAGCGGTACGGACCGCTCCTGCGTGGTGTCGTTGTCGTCGGGCACCGCGTCGTCGTCGACGGCGTTGTCGAGCTCCTCGACCTCGCTGCCGTCGGCCTCGGCGAGGCGGACCAGCTCAAGGCGCTCCAGGGCGTCCTGGGTCAGCCGCTTGTGGCGGGCCAGGTAGCGGGAGCTGATCAGGCCGTTCTCCGGGTGGGCGGCGAGCCAGCCGTCTCCGGCGCGGAGCAGCTTGTCGACCTCGTCGGGGGCGATCCAGTAGTGCTTGGCGTCGTCGAGCACGGGCAGCAGGACGTACAGCTGCCGCAGCGCGTCCGCGAGCCGCAGCTCGCCCTCCAGCACGAGCCGTACGTAACGGGAGTCCCCCCACTCGGGGAACCGCTCGTCGAGCGGTACGGCCTCGACGCGTACGAGGTCCCAGCCGAGCGGATCGAACAGCCGGTGCACCAGCTCGGCCCCGCCGCGCGCGGGCAGCGCCGGGACCTCGATCCGCAACGGACGTGCCTGCTCCGGCAGTTCCGGGCGGGCGGCGCACTGGCCCTTCAGGGCGCTGCGGAACACCCCGCTGAGGGCGACGGCCAGCAGCGAGGAGGCCGCGTACGGGCGGTCGTTGACGTACTGCGCGAGCGCGACGTCCGGAGCCCCGCCCCGGCCCTTGCCCTGGCCGCGCCGCACGAGTGCGACGGGATCCACCTCCAGCAGGAGGGCCGCCGTGCACCGCTGGGCCGTGGCCTCGGGGTAGAACACGTGGGCGGTGCCGTGGGAGGTGGAGAACGCCTGTGTCTTCCCGGGATGCTTGTGCAGCAGATAGCCCAGGTCGGTGGCGGGTCGTTCAGGGGAGCCGGTGGTGGAGATCGTCAGGAACACACGTCCGAGTATGTGTTGAGGCTGCTCACGGGCCAACGCGTTTTCCGTGCGCTGCGACGGACGGCCGACTGCCGTCCGAACGGCCACGAACACGATCTTCACGTTTCCCATACAAGAGCCGTCACATTTTGACACTCTGCTCTGGCTTGAACACCGCTGTTCCCCATGAGCTTTGGAGCCCCGTGTACTCTCCGCCGCACTCCCACACGCCCTGGCAGCCGATACGACGCTGGTGGCAGCACCCGGCGCTGATCATCACGGCTCTCATCCTGCTGCCCCCGGCAGGCATCGCACTGGTCTGGGTGAGCCAGTGGAACCAGAAGAAGAAGATCATCGCCACGGTCGTGTCGGGCCTCTGGTTCCTGCTGGTCTTCCTGTCGCCGGATTCACCGAAGAAGACGGGCGACGGCTCCAAGTCCCCGACCGCCGCCACGGCGACGGTCACGCCGAAGCCCTCGGCGCCGGCGGCCGCGGCGCCGTCACCGGCTCCCTCCTCCGTGATGCCCGCGGTCGTCGGCACTGCCTTCGCCGGGGCCGAACAGGCCGTGGAGGCCCTGCTCGACACCGAGTTGACCGCGCGCAGCGCGTACGAGGACGTGACGCTGGCGGCCGACCACACGAAGTGGGTCGTGTGCTTCCAGGAACCCGAGGCCGGCGCTGCGCTCGCGTCGACGTCCGTCCCGGCGACCGTCCACCTCGTCGCGGCCGGTACGACCTGCCCGGCCGAGAAGGGCACCACCCTGCGCCCGAAGTCCACACCCAAGCCCACCCCCACGGCCACTCCCGAGCCGACGGCGGACGACGACTCGGGCAGCGGCGGCGGAGGCAGCGTCTCCTACCGCAACTGCAGTGCGGTGAAGGCCGCCGGCAAAGCCCCCATCCGCCGCGGCGACCCGGGCTACGGTCAGCACCTCGACCGCGACGGTGATGGCATCGCCTGCGAACGCTAGGGGGTTCAGCGAGCCAGGCGGAGACCCGGCCATGGCGCCGATGGCCGGATCGCAGTCTCCGACTGGAGTCACTAGCCGAGGACTTCGGCGCCCAACTCGGCGATGCGGTCGGGGCCGATGCGGCAGCAGCCGCCGGTGAGGCGGGCCCCCGCACGGCGCCAGGCGGCGGTGGGCCAGGGGGCCGGGTCCTCGGGGGCATGCCAGGTACGAGTGGCGGCGTCCCAGACGGAACCGTCGTTGGGGTAGGCCAGCAGGGGTTTGCGGGTGACGGCCGCCGCCGCTTCGAGGGCGGGCAGCACCTCCACCGGGTCGCAGCAGTTGACGCCGATCGCGATGACCTCCGGGGCCTCGGCGGCCGGGGCGAAGACCTCGGGGAGGGGCCGGCCCGAGCGGGTGCGGCCCCCTTCGACGGTGTAGCTCAGCCAGGCCCGGGCTCCGGTCTCCGCGAGGATGCCGAGCAGCGCCTCGGCCTCGTCCGGGTCGGGGATGGTCTCCAGGGCCAGGACGTCGGGTCCGGCGGCGAGCAGGGCCTCGATGCGGGGCCGGTGGAAGGCGGCGAGTTCGCGCACGCTCAGGCCGTACCGGCCGCGGTACTCGGAGCCGTCCGCGAGGACCGCGCCGTACGGACCCACGGAGGCGGCCACCCACACCTCGTGGCCGGCGGCCTCGGCCGCGCGGGCGGCGAGGCCGACGCTGCGCCGCAGCAGCGCGGTGGTCGTGGCGCGGTCGTAGCCGTGGGCGGCGAAGGAGGCGTAGCCGACCTGGTAGCTGGCGGTGATCAGCACCTCGGCGCCGGCCCGGACGTACGCCGTGTGGGCGGCCTCCACCTGGTCCGGCCGCTCGGCGAGCACCCGGCCCGACCAGAGGGCGCCGGACAGGTCGCAGCCCTGGGCGGCGAGCTGGTTGCTCAGCCCGCCGTCCAGGATCAGGGACCTGCGGCTCAGGGCTTCGGCGAGCGGGCCGGACGCGCGGGGCATGGCTGGCCTGCCTCCGTCAGCCGAGCTGGGACAGGACCTGGGCGGAGATCAGCTCCAGGTGTTCCAGGTCGTCCAGGTCGAGCACCTGGAGGTAGACGCGGGAGGAGCCGATGGCCTCGTAGGTGCCGAGCTTGTCCACGACCTCGGCCGGGGAGCCGGCCAGGCCGTTGGCCTTGAGCTCGTCCACGTCACGGCCGATGGCGGCGGCCCGGCGGGCCACCTCGGCGTCGTCCTTGCCCACGCAGACCACCAGGGCGTTGGAGTAGACGAGCTCGTCGGCGCGCCGCCCGGCCTCCGCGGCGGCCTCCCGGACCCGGGCGAACTGCCGGGCGCTGTCCGTGACCGAGGCGAAAGGCATGTTGAACTCGTCCGCGTACCGCGCGGCGAGCCGGGGGGTGCGCCGGGCGCCGTGGCCGCCGATGAGGACGGGCACCTTGGCCTGGGCGGGCTTGGGCAGCGCGGGCGAGTTCTCCACCTGGTAGTGGCGGCCCGCGTAGTCGAAGCGGTGGCCGGTCTCGGTGGCCCACAGCCCGGTGACGATCGCCAGCTGTTCCTCCAGGCGGGCCATCCGCTCCGCCGGGAAGGGGATCCCGTAGGCCTTGTGCTCCTCCTCGAACCAGCCTGCTCCCAGGCCCAGTTCGACGCGGCCGCCGGACATCTGGTCGACCTGGGCCACCTGGATGGCGAGGACGCCCGGCAGCCGGAAGGTGCCGGCCGTCATCAGCGTGCCCAGCCGGATCCGGCTGGTCTCGCGGGCCAGGCCGGCGAGGGTGATCCAGGCGTCCGTGGGACCGGGCAGGCCGTCGGCGGATCCCATCTTGAGGTAGTGGTCGGAGCGGAAGAACGCTCCGAAGCGGAGTTCTTCGGCGGCCTTGGCAACGCGGAGCAGAGTCTCGTAGCTCGCGCCCTGCTGGGGTTCAGTGAAGATGCGGAGGTCCATACCCTCCATCCTGCCCCCACCCCACCCCTGCCGGGTGAATCTGCGTCAACCGGAAGGTCCGCCCCGGCCCCGCCAGTGACCAGCCCGGAGGGGGATCGTTGGCTCGGTCGGAGCCGGACCGCCCGGCCCGCGCGCCGGCGGCCTTTTCGCCGGTGCGTCCACCGCCCCCTTCCGCACCGGAAGGGCCAGGGCCGAGGAGGCCGCCATGTCCCGAGAGGCCGTGCCGGAGACCCCCCAACCGACCGGACAGACCGGACAGGCAGCGCACGACCACGCACGCCAGGACTCCGGGGTCCCCGCCCCGAGCGGCGCACCGAAGGGCCTGCTCCAGCAGATGGAAGAGCTGATGGCGGCGCTGAACGCCGACCTCTCGCAGCTCGACGCCGATCTCCAGTCCTCCACGGACCGCACGCCCGTCGGCACCGACACGTCGCTGACCCCGGGCACCCGCGCCACCGAGAGCCCCTCCTACCGGTCGTTCTGACCGTGCGGGTCCCGTCGCGCGCGACGGGACCCCACCCGTGCCGTGCCCCCTGCCGGGACCAGCGCGATCCAGTCGTCCCAGCCCGTCGCGCCAGCCCGTCGTCCCAGCTCGCCGTGGCGGCCGGTCTCAGGCCACGCCGGAGGCCGATCCCCGTTCGCGGACCGCCAGGCGGCGCAGGATCGCACGTACCCGGTCGCTCGACTCGTCGGCCGCGTCGATCGACTCTATGCACTGCCAGTACAGGCCCTCGTCGTCCGTCGCGCAGGCGACCCCGACCAGGGCTATGCCCACCTCGCCCAGCAACGCCTGGAGCCCGAGCAGTGCCTGGCGGACGTCCGCCACCTCGGTCAGCTGCGCCGCCCGCGGCGGATGCTCGGGCGTGATGCCCTCACCGCGCAGGGCCGCCCGGTCGAGCACCCCGCAACCTCTGCCCCCCGCCTCACCCAGCCCTCTCGCCTCGGGTCTCAGCTCCGGCGGCCCGGTGACCGCCAGCCATCCCCCGAGTCCCTGTGCGAGTGCCTGGGCCTGCCAGGCCTCGCCCACGATGTCCCACGCAGCCCCGCTCTGTGCCAGCGCGTGCCGGCCGGCCGCGATGAGCCGTACCGCATCCATATGCCGTCCCCCGTCCGCACGACATCCTGCCAATCTCATCACTACCCAGAGTGAGGGCAACGGGCCAGTAAAGCCAGGGGTATTCGGAAATTGTGGACACAAACGTGATTGTGGACGGGGCCATCACTCCGAAGAGTGACGATTAGGTGTCGAAGTACCCGGCACCGGGAAGCGGAGCTCGTTCCTCTCGATCTTCGCGGCGAGCGCATCCAGCACATCCACCCCCAGAACCTCACAGAACTGCAGCAGGTACGCGAGCACGTCGGCCACCTCGTCGGCCACCCGGTGCGCGGTCTCCGGCTTCTCCATCACCCTCGCCGACTGTTCCGGCGTCAGCCACTGGAAGATCTCGACCAGCTCGGCCGCTTCCACGCTCAGGGCCACCGCCAGGTTCTTGGGCGTGTGGTAGGGCTCCCAGCCCCGCGCCGCCGCGAAGTCCGCGAGCCTGCGCTGCAATCGGTCCAGCCGCTCGTCCGGCCGTTCGTCGTTCATGGGGTCAGGTCTACCACCGTGACGCCCGGGATCCCACGGGCGAGGTCCGCGGTCCCCTCCCCCACCGCCGCCACCAGCCGGACGTGGCCCCGGCCGCAGGACAGCAGGGCCAGGCGCAGCAGTTCGGCGGTCTGCCGCCGGTCCAGGCCGTGGTCGAAGCCGTCGGCGAGGACCGTCAGCGCCTGCTGCGCGGACAGCAGTTCGGCGGCCGGGTCCATGGACAGCACTCCCGGCCCGGTCAGCAGGACCAGCGCCAGCGCGAGGAAGCGCAGCTCGCCCGCGCCGAGGCGGCCCAGTTCCGTGGCGGGCAGGCCGGGGCCGCGCTCCAGCAGTGCCGTGACGGGGCCGTCCGCGCCGGCCCGTACGCCCAGCCCCGCGACCGGTCCCGCGCAGCCGGTGCGGGCCGCCTCGGCCAGCAGTGCGTGGCGGGTGCCGCACTCGTGCCGCGTCCGGCGCAGTACGTCGGCCAGGTTGACGCAGTCGCGCAGCAGCCTGCCCTCGCCCTGGGGAGCGGGGGCGCGCATCCGGTCGGGGCGGGGGTCGCAGGGGAACACCGAGCGCAGGGCCACCACCATCTGCTCGGCGGCCGCCAACACCTGCCGCTGCCCGGCCGTGGCCCCCGCCACGCGGAGCGGGAGCAGGGCCGTGCCGAGCCGGTCGTCGGGCAGCGGGGCCCGGGTGACCCCGGTGGCGCCCCCGGTCAGCCAGGCGGCCTGCACCGAGCGCCGGCCGGGGTCGCGCAGGGCGGTGCTGAGCAGGATCTGGCCGTCCTGCGTGAGCCGTTCGCCGACGAGCCGCAGTTCGGGCTCGGCCTGCACGGCGAGGTCCAGCCGGACGGGCCCGGCGGGGCCGTCGACCGTGCAGCCGATGCGGAATCCGCGGCGCCGGTCGGCGTCGGGGAGCGCCCGCTCCGGGATGCGGGCGCACGGGTCCGGGAAGGCCTCCTCCAGCGTGGCGCCGGAACCCAGCGCGCTCAGGGCCTCGTAGGCGGCCAAGACCTGGGACTTGCCGCTGCCGCTGGGCCCGCCGAAGAGGGTGACGGGCCCGAGCGGGAAGACGGCGCCGCGGTGCGGGCCGAAGGCGGACAGCCGCAACTCGGTGACGACGGGCCGGTGCTGCGGCTGCCGCTGCGCGGGCACCGCCGCGGCTTCGGCTAACCGGACCGGCCCGGCGGGCCCGGAACCGGGTCCGGAGCCGAGGCCGGGTCCGGAGCCGAGGCCGGGTCGGGAGCCGAGGCCGGGTCCGGAACCGGAGCCGGAGCCGAGGTCGGAACCGAGGCCGGGGCCGAGCCCGGCCCCGGTGCCCGAGACCGGGACAGCGGTGACGGCAGGGACTTCAGCGGTGACAGGGACAGCAGTGACGGCGGCAACGGGAGTTGTCGCGGCGACGGCAGCTGAGGCAGTGGCGACGGTTGCAGCAGGGGCGGCGGCGACGGCCGTTGCGGCGGTCACGCTCGCGGCGACGACGGTCACGCTTACGGCGGCGCGGTCCGCCGCCGCGTCCAGGGAGGCTTCCATGCGCCGGACGGTACGGGCCGCCGGACCCCCCGGGAGCCCGCCGAACCGTTCCGCCCCCGCGACCTTCCTACGATCGGGGGACGGCCGCCGCGGCGATCCCCTCGACCTCCGTCCCGACGGGCGCCAGCAGGAAGACGTTCCGGTCGACCCGGTGCATCCCGCTGCCCAGCCCGAAGACCACACCGCTGCTGAAGTCCAGGATCCGCTTGGCCACTTCGCTGTCCGCGCCGGTGAGGTCGAGCAGCACCGGGATCTGCGCGATCAGGTACTCGGCCACCTCCCGGGCATCCGCGAAGATCTGGACCCGGATCACCACGAAGCGCCGCTGTTCCACCGCGGACGCCCCGGGCGCCTTGGGGATCGTGCGGTGGTCCACCCGGGAGGGCCATTCGTTGCGACTGCGCAGGGGTACCACCTGCGCGAGCCCCTCCCACTGTTCGTCGGTGACGTCGTACCTGCTCACCGGGCCGCCTCGGCCGTGCGCTTCATGTGCATCCGGCCATCCTCTCGCGTTTCACCCGTTCAGCCCAACAGCGACACGAGCTGGACGGCTACTCCCTGAGGGCCGGATAGATTAGGTTAGGCATACCTAACCCACTCGGGACCATGGAGAGATCCGCATGCGCATGTCCGGTGCCCCCGCCACCCCGGCCGCCCACCCCGCGCCCGCCACCCGGCCCACCGACGCCGAGCGGGTCCGGTCCGTCCTCGCCGCCGCCCACTCCATGACCGTGGTCGCCGACGGGCTGCGCTCCGAGGTCCGCCACCTCGACGGCGCCGATCCGATGGGCCGGCTCCACCTGCACCCCGCCGAACCCGGCGGGGGCTCCGAACACCGCCCCGCGATCCGGCTGGAGTTCACCGACGTCGCCCCCACCCCCGTACGCGACCGGGTGCGCGCCCGCGTCACCGTCCTGGGCCGCATGCTCACCCCCTACCCGGACGGAGGCGCCGACGCCGGCACCTCCGACAGCACGTGCATGGAATTCGGCCGGGCCGTCCTGGAGACCGAGGACGGCGTCTCGTACATCGGCCTGGAGGAACTGGACGCGGCCCGCCCCGACCCGCTCGCCCCCTACGAGGCCGGCATGCTCACGCACCTCCTCGACGACCACCCCGACCTCGTCACCCTGCTGCTGCGCCTGGTCCAGCCGGTGCCCACGGCCGCCGTGGTCCGCGCGCTGCCGGTCGCCATGGACCGGTACGGGATCACCCTGCGCCTGGAGGAGCGCCGCGGCCACCGTGACGTACGCCTGCCCTTCCCCTCGCCGCTGGACGACGTCGAGCAGTCCGGGGCGCAGATCCAGGCCCTCTTCAGCGCGGCACGGCGGCGTTCGCACCGCAACACGCTGCCCGCCTGAGGCCGCCGCCCGCGAAGGCAACGCGCGGAAGGCGGAATAGCGACCCGGTGACCCCTGTTGGGGACGATCATGAAGGCCATCGCGTACAGCGCATACGGAACTGCCCAGAACCTCACGCTCGTTGACGCCCCGGAGCCCAAGGTCGGACCGGACGAGGTCCTCGTCCGCGTCAAGGCCGCCGGGGTCAACCCGGTGGACTGGAAGCTCGCCGCCGGATACCTCGACCCGATCCTCGAAGTCCGCTACCCGGTCATACCCGGCTGGGACGTCGCCGGTGTCGTCGAAGCGGTCGGCCAGGACACCTTCGACTACGCCGTGGGCGACGAGGTCTACGGCTACGTCCGCAAGGAGTGGGTCGAGCTCGGCACGTACGCCGAACTGGTCTCCGCCCCCGTCCGCACCCTCGCCCGCAAGCCCCGCGAGCTGACCTTCGAGCAGGCCGCGGGCATCCCGCTGGCCGGGCTCACCGCCTACCAGTCGCTCACCCGGGCCGGGCTCAAGGCCGGCGAGACCGTCGTCATCCACTCCGCGGCCGGCGGCACCGGCTCCTTCGGCGTGCAGATCGCCGTCGCCCTCGGCCTGCGCGTCATCGGCACGGCGGGCGCGCACAACCACGACTACCTGCGCTCGCTCGGCGCCGAACCCGTCCTGTACGGGGAGGGGATGGCCGACCGGATCCGCGCGCTGGCGCCCGAAGGCGTCGACGCGGGCCTCGACTTCTACGGGGACGGCGTCATCGAGCTGCTCCAGTCCCTCGTCAAGGAGCGCGACCGGGTCGTCTCCATCGCCGACTACGAGGCCGCGGCCAAGGGCGCGCACCAGCTGTGGGTGCGGCCGGACACCACCGACCTGGCCTTCCTGGCCGAACTCGCGGACACGGGCCGGCTCACGGTCAACGTGGAGCACGCCCTGCCGCTCGCGCAGGCCGCGAAGGCCTGGGAGCTCAGCGCCGCCGGCCGGACCCGCGGCAAGATCGTGCTGACCGTCTGAGCGCACGGAGGCGGGCGGGGACGGTCCACCGGAGCACCCGGCTCCGGCGGGGCCTCCCCCGCCCCGCTCACCCGTGGGTGACCCCTCCGGTCACGCGCCCGCCGGCGTAGCGGTTGGCCGGGCGGGGCAGGCCGTAGTTCTCCCGGAGGGTGCGGCCGGTGTACTCGGTGCGGAAGAGCCCGCGCCGCTGGAGGATCGGCACGACCTGGTCGACGAAGTCGGTCAGGCCGGTGGGCAGGACGGGCGCCATGATGTTGAAGCCGTCCGCGGCGCCCTGGGTGAACCACTGCTCCAGCTGGTCGGCGATCTGCTCGGGGGTGCCCGCGAAGACCCGGTGGCCGCGGCCGGCGCCGAGGCGGGCGATCAGCTCGCGCAGGGTGAGGCCGTCGCGCCGGGCGAGTTCGGCGACGAGGGTGAAGCGGCTCTTGTTGCCGTTGATGTCCCGCTCCTCGGGGAGTTCGGGCAGCGGGCCGTCGAGGGGGCGGCCGGTGAGGTCTACGCCGAGCATGCCGGAGAGCTGGGCGAGCCCGTACTCGGGGACCTGGAGGTCGGTGAGCTGCTGCTCCAGGGCCTTGGCCTCGGCCTCGGTGGAGCCGATGACGGGGGCGATGCCGGGGAGGACCAGCAGGTCGCCGTCCGTACGGCCGTACTTGGGCAGGCGGGACTTGAGGTCCTTGTAGAAGGTCTGGCCGTCGGCGAGGGTCTGCTGGGCGGTGAAGACGGCCTCGGCGTACCGGGCGGCGAACTCCTTGCCGTCCTCGGAGGAGCCGGCCTGGACCAGCAGCGGGTACCCCTGGGGGGAGCGCGGCACGTTGAGCGGGCCCGCGACCCCGAAGTGCTCGCCGCGGTGGGCAGCCGGGTGGAGCCTGTCGGTGTCGGCGTAGATGCCGCGCTCCTTGTCGAGGACGATCGCGTCGTCCTCCCAGCTGTCCCAGAGCTTGGTGGCGACGTCGAGGAACTCGCGGGCCCGCTCGTAGCGCAGGCCGTGTTCCAGGTGCTCGTCACGGTTGAAGTTGCGGGCCTCGTCGACGGTGCCGGAGGTGACGATGTTCCAGCCGGCCCGGCCGCCGCTGATGTGGTCGAGGGAGGCGAACTTCCGGGCGGTGTGGAAGGGCTCGTTGAAGGTGGTGGAGACGGTCGCGATGAGCCCGATGTGCTCGGTGACGGCGGCGATCGCGGAGAGCAGCGTCAGCGGTTCGAAACCGCCGAGGGCGTTGTAACGCGCCTTGCCCCACAGGGCGAGTCCGTCGGCGAAGAAGACGGAGTCGAGCTTGCCGCGTTCGGCGGTGCGGGCCAGTCCTTGGAAGTACCGCAGGTCGGTGACGCGTTCGGGGCTGCTGTCGGGGTGGCGCCAGGCCGCGTCGTGGTGCCCGGCGTTCATCAGGAAGGCGTTGAGGTGGAGGGTCCGGGGTGCGGTCATTTCTGTTCCTTGGGGTGGGGTGCCGGTCGTGCGGGGGCGGCGGGCCGGCCGCGGGGCGTCAGGCCGGGACGCGCCAGAGGCTCAGGCGGCGTTCGGCCGTGACCAGGAGCTGGTTGAAGGCCACGCCGATCGCGGAGATCGTCACGATGCCCGCGTACATCTGCGGGATGGCGAAGTTGAACTGCGAGGCGTTGATCAGGTAGCCGAGCCCGGCCTTCGCGCCGATCATCTCCGCGGCCACCAGGACGAGGATGGACACGGCTCCGGCCAGCCGGATGCCGGTGAAGATCGTCGGCACCGAGGACGGCAGGATGACCTTCTGGAACAGCCTCGGCGTGGACAGGTCCATCGAACGGGCCAGCTTGACCAGGGTGGGGTCGGCGTTGCCGACGGCGCTGATGGTGTTCAGCAGGATCGGCCAGACGCAGGCGTAGACGACGATCGAGACCTTCGAGGTCTCGCCGATGCCGAGCAGGAGCACGAAGACCGGCAGCAGGGCCAGGGCCGCGGTGTTGCGGAACACCTCCAGCAGCGGGCCGAGCAGCGCGGCGACGGGCCGGTACCAGCCGATGAGCAGGCCCAGCGGGACGGCGACGGCCACGGCTATCGCGAAGCCGCCGAAGGAACGGGCGAGGCTGGCGCGGGCGTGCTGGCCCAGCTGGCCGTTGCCCAGCAGCTCCCACCAGGCCCGGGCGACCTCGCTGACGGGCGGCAGGAAGGTCGCGTCCACCAGGCCCAGCCGGGGCGCGGCCTCCCACACCGCGAGCAGGACGAGGACGGCCGCCGAGCGCAGGGCCACCGACCGCAGCCCGTGGGCGAGCGCCCGGGCGGTCCGCCGTACGGGGTGCGGGGCCGTACGCGACTTCGGCCCGGCGGTCGCCGGGGGCGGGGCGTCGGCCGGCTCCCGTACGGCGGACCGCGGCGCGGGGCCGGCGCCCGCGGCGGGGCCGGGGGCGGTTTCCGGGGCCGGGGCCGCGGGGGCCGGGGGCGGGGCGGTGACGGTACCGGTACGGGTCCCGGTACCGGTGATGGTCGTGTCGGCTGCCGTGTCGGTGGTCGTATCGGTGGTCGTATCGGTGGTCATACGGTGGCCTCCTCCTTCTCCAGTTGTTGCGCGCGGGCGACCTCGTCGTGGAGCAGGGTCCAGATCTCGTGGCGGTAGCGGGCGAACTCCGGGCTGGAGCGCAGGTCCTCGCCCTGGAGACCGGGGCCGCGGGAGTCGAAGGAGATCGGGACGACCTCCTTGACGCGGCCCGGGCGGGAGGTCATGACGGCCACCTTCTGCCCGAGGTACACGGCTTCCTCGATGCCGTGCGTGATGAAGACGACGGTCTTGCCGGTGCGCTGCCAGATGCGGCGCAGTTCGTCCTGGAGGGACTCGCGGGTCTGCGCGTCGAGCGCCGCGAAGGGCTCGTCCATCAGCAGCACGTCCGGGTCGTAGGCCAGCGAGCGGGCGATGGCGACCCGCTGGCGCATTCCGCCGGAGAGTTCGTGCGGATGCCGGTCCTCGAATCCCGTGAGGCCGACGAGGTCCAGGAACTCACGGGCCCTGGCCGTTCGTTCACGCTTCGGTACGCCGGTCGCCTCCAGGCCGAAGGCGACGTTGCCCAGCGCCGTCCGCCAGGGCAGCAGCGCGTACTGCTGGAAGACGATGCCCCGGTCCAGGCCCGGACCGGTGACCGGCCTGCCGTCGAGCAGGATGCGGCCGGAGGTGGGCCGTGACAGGCCGCCGAGCAGGTCCAGGAGGGTGGACTTGCCGCAGCCGCTGGGGCCCACGACGACCACGAACTCCCCCGCCCCGATCTCCAGGTCGATGCCGTCGAGGGCGGTGAACTCCTCCTGGTCCCTCCTGTTCTTCCTGCCCTTCGTGGGGAAGGTCTTCGTCACGGACTCGAACACGATCTTCGCCATGCCGGGTCAGCCCTTCCCGTAGCCGTTGAACTCGTTGGTGTAGAGGTCGGCGGCCTTCAGCTGCCCCGGCTTGATGTCGCCGCGCTCGCCGAGCCAGTCGAGCCAGAGCTGGAACTCCTTGTCGGAGATCCGGCCGCCCGCCTCGGCGATCCCGTAGGAGTGCCAGTACTGGAGGGTGGAGGTGTCCTCGTTGCGGCCGCGCTTCTTGACGATCTCCGTCATCCGCGCGATGACCTCCTCGCGCGGGGTGGTGCGGGACCATTCGATGGCCTTGGCCACCCCGGTCGCGAAGGTCCGTACGGTGTCCGGGTTCTGCTTGATGAAGCGCTCGGTCATGATGTAGGTGCCGGCGCTGAACGGGCCGAGCAGTTCGACGTCGGTGAACAGCGGGCGGATGCCTCCGGCCGCGAGGGCCTTGTCGCGCAGGACCCCGGTGAGTACGCCGACCTCGATCGTCCTCTGCCGCAGGGACTGCTCGGTGTTGACGGGCGGCACCACGAGCGGCTCGACCTTGTCGGCCTCGGCCTTCGAGAGGCCGCCCCGGCTCAGGTAGATGTCGAGCAGCGCCTGGTAATGGGCGCCGAGGGTGTTCATGCCGACCTTCTTGCCGATCAGATCGCGGGCCGAGCGGATCGGGCTGTCCTCCAGGACGTAGTAGCCGCCGTAGGAGTGCTGGTCGGAGCCGTAGGAGGCGACGACGGCCTTGATCGGGGCCTTGGTGGAGGCGAGCTTGATGACGGCGCCGTTGAAGGCGCTGCCGAAGTGGGTCTGGCCCGTGGCGGCGGACTGGATGTCCTGCGGGCCGCTGATGGTGTTGCCGACCCAGTCCAGGGTGACGTCCCCCAGGTAGCCGAGGTCCGCGGCGAGTTCGGGGAGCGTGACCGCTCCGACCGCCCCCTGGTACTTGAGGGAGGTGATCTGCTTGCCGGATCCGCCGGTAGCGGTGGCCGTGCCGCAGCTCACCGCGGCCGCCGAGATGCCGAGCAGGGCGAGGAACTGGCGTCGGGAGGTGGGGCGCGGGGCGAAGGCTGTGGGCATGGCGGGTCCTTGTCGGTACGGGCGGGGCCGGAGCGGGGTGGCCGGGGGCTACGGGGTGGTGGTGAGGGCGGCGGGTGCCGCGGTGCGGCCCAGCAGGGCGTCCGCGAACTCGTCGACGGCCTGGAAGAGGTCCAGTTCGGCCTCGGGCCGCAGCCGGTCGGGGCCTGAGCCGCGTTCGACGGAGGAGTCCAGGACGAACCGGCCGGCGGTGACGTGCCGGGCGCCGAGCGCGGCGAGCACGGGGCGCAGGGCGTAGTCGATGGTCAGTACGTGGGCGAGGCTGCCGCCGGTGGCGAGCGGCAGGACCGTCTTCCCGGCCAGGCCGTCCTGCGGCAGCAGGTCGAGGAAGGCCTTGAGCAGGCCCGTGTACGCGGCCTTGTATATCGGTGTCGCGACGACGAGGCCGTCGGCGGCGGCGACGGCTTCGAGGGCCCGGCGGATCTCGGGCTCGCCGCGCCGGGCCGAGAGGAGGTCGGCGGCGGGGAGATCGCGTACGGACAGGTGCGAGGTCTCGAACCCGGCGTGGGAGAGGCGGTGCAGCACGTGGTCGGCGACGACGGCGGTACGGGAGTGGGCGGAGGGGCTGCCGGTGATGGCGAGCAGGCGGGGCACGGGGGCTCCTTCGGTGTCGTACGGGGAGCTGGGCGGCGGGCCGGGCGGGCTGCGGCCCGTCAGGCGGCGTTCTCGGAGGCGGTTCCGGGCTCGCCGGGCTCGGTGGTGGAGGCGCCGGAGGCGATGCCGAAGGCGGGGTCCGGGACGGTCTCCGGGCTGATCAGGCGGGACGGGACGCCGTCGGGGCCGACCGGGACGTCACCGTCGACGGTGACCCGGCGCAGGGTGCGCTCGTGGTCGTCGGAGTCGTCCACGCCGTAGTGCTGGGTGGCGCGGTTGTCCCAGATCGCGACGTCACCGGACCGCCACTGCCAGCGGACGGTGTTCTCGGGGCTCTCGATGTGGGACTGGAAGAGGTCCTGGAGGGTGCGGGAGTCACGTCCGGTGAGGCCGCTGATCCGCTGGACGAAGTTGCCGAGCAGCAGGGTGCGTTCGCCGGTCTCGGGGTGGATGCGGACCACCGGGTGCTCGGTGAGGAACTCGGTGGAGGTGAACACCTCGCGGTACTGGGCCAGGGCCTCGGGGAGGGCGTCGGGCTTGAGGCCCGCGTAGTCGTACGCGTTGGAGTGGACGGCGCGCAGGCCGTCGGCGAGGGCGCGGAGCGGCTCGGGGAGGTGGGCGTAGGCGGTGGCGGTGTTGGCCCAGAGGGTGTTGCCTCCGTACGGGGGGACGGTGACGGCGCGCAGGATGGAGAAGGCGGGGTAGGCGGGGACGAAGGTGACGTCGGTGTGCCACTGGTTGGCGCGGGCGCCGTGGTGGGAGTCGATGCCGAGGGCGTAGCGGCCGTCGGCGGAGGGCACGGTGGGGTGCGCGACCGGCGCGCCGAGCAGCTGGGCGAAGGCCTCGTGGCCGGCCTCGTCGAGGTGGTCCTGGCCGCGGAAGAAGACGACCTTGTGGGCGAGGAGCGCGGCGCGGATCTCGGCGACGGTGGCAGCGGGCAGGTCCCCGCCGAGCCGGACGCCGCCGATCTCGGCGCCGATGCGCCCGCCGATCCTGGTGACGGTGGTGGTCTGGGTGGCGGTGGCCATGGCTGCTCCTCGGGGCAGGGCTGCGCGTATGTATCTCCGCAGCGGAAGAAATGGGGGTGCGCGAACGGGGCACGACGCGCTGCAAGTGGGGCCGGGCGTACCGGGGACGCGGAGTTCCCCGGTACGGCGGGCCGTTCCGCGGGAGCCGCTCGCCGGTACAGCGGGCCGCTCCTGCGGGAGCCGCTCGCCGGTACAGCGGGCCGTTCCGCGGGAGCCGCTCGCCGCTACAGCGGGCCGTTCCGCGGGAGCCGCTCGCCGGTACAGCGGGCCGTTCCGTGGGAGCCGACGGCCGGAAGGTCACGGGGCCGTGGCGCGGGGGTGGCGGAGCTCAGGCTCGGCGCGGGGCCGGACAGCGGCCCGGACACCGGCCCGGCGCGGTACAGGGGCCGGGGGTGTGGAGCCGCGGGACGAGGTGCTCGATCGCGGACATGGCTCGGAGCGTGTCAGCGGCCCCGCGCCCGGTCAACCCCGGCCAAGGCCGCCGCCGGCCCCCCGGCCCAAAGCCCCCACCCCGCCTCCGACCTGCCCTTTCCCCCCTCACGCCACTCTCCCCGAACGGCCGAAACCCGTGGCCGGATTTCACGCCCCCGCAACGCCACCGCCACGTCCCCTGCGGGGGGCTCGGCAGATGCAACCTGGGCCCTGCCGTGCCTACCGGGGTGTGGGGCGGGGTCGGGTTCCCCTGCGGGGGGCTTGGCGGATGCGGCCTCGGCTGCGCCGTGCTTACCGGGGTGCGGGGTGTGCGGCGGGGCCGCTCCGGAGCGTCTCCTCGGCTCGCGCACTTAACCCCCGCTACGAAAGCCCGGCCCAGGTTGCGCGCTCGTCCTGCGGGGACCCTCCTGCACGTCCCCACCCCACGCCCAGGCTCCGGAAGCCAACCCCGCCACCCTCGGAAGCCGCGCCGGGGTGGGGCCCCGGCTTTGGAAGCCAGCCCTGTCTCCGTCGAAAGCCGTTCCGGGGTGGGGGCCCAGGCTCCGGAAGCCAGACCCGTCTCCGTCGAAGCCGTGGCGGGGTGTGGGCCCGGGCTTCGAAAGCCAGACCCGTTTCCGTCCTGTGGCGGGTGTGGGCCGGGGCCGCTCCGGAGCGTCTCCTCGGCTCGCGCACTGAGCCCATGCTGCGAATGTCCGGCCTGGGTTGCGCGCTCGTCCTGCGGGGACTCTCCTGCGCGTCCCCGTCCCACGCCTCGGCTTCGGAAGCCAGGCCTGGCG
>NZ_JBEZMA010000031.1:0-86068 GCF_040652415.1 Streptomyces sp. NPDC048255 | reverse complement strand
TTTCCGTGTCGGGACGGCCGGTCAAGGGTGGCCGCAGGCCATCGCGAAGCGACGCGACCGCAGGGAGCGCCCTTGAGGGGCCGGCCCGACACGGAAAGACCATGGGACTGACGGGAAACCCCCAAACCATCTCTGATCGGGCCCCACCGGCACAGGCCCCCGGAGCCTCGCCTTCGGTCATGATCCCGCCCCGCCACCACACGCCCCCGAAGCCGCCCCCTCGCGCCCGGGATCGGGTCCCGCCGGAACAGGCCCCCCAAGCCCCCGTCCCGCCTACACGATCCCGCCCCGCCGCTATTCGCCCCCCGAAGCCCCCGCCGCCACCCGCCACCCCACCCCTTGACGTAGTTAGTGATTGAGCACTAACTTAATGCCATGGCAAGGATGAGCGCAGACGAGCGGCGTGAGAGCGTCATTCGGGCGGCAATGCATGAGTTCGCGCGTGGGGGTTACTACGGGACCTCCACCGAGGCGATCGCCAAGCGGGTGGGGGTTTCGCAGCCGTATCTCTTCCGGCTCTTTCCCAACAAGCAGGCGATCTTCCTTGCCGCCGTCGCCCGCTGCATGGCGGACATCCGGCTCGTCTTCGAGGAAGCCGCCAAGGATCTCCAGGGCGCCGACCCCTTCAAGGTGTTGGGGGAGGCGTACATCCAGCTGATCGCCGACCACCCCGACAAGCTGCAGATGCAGCTCCAGACCTACGTGACCGTCGCCGCCGCCGAAGCCGCCGGGGAGCCGGAGTTCGGTGAGATGGTGCGGGCCGCCTGGATGGAACTCTGGGACACCGTTCACGTGCCTCTCGGGGCGGACGCGGACGCGACCACGACCTTCATGGCCTACGGGATGCTGATCAACACTCTCGCCGCCATGGGCTTCCCGCCCGAGCACCGGGTCTGGGAGGGCTGTTATGCGGCGGTTCAGGCCGACTCGGACGCCGGGTCCGCTCCGGCTGCCGGTCCCGGGGTCGGGGCCGACGCCGGGGCTGGGACCGACGCCGGGGCCGGTCCCGGCGCCGGAGTCGCCGAGGGGTGACTCCGCCCCGGGTGGCGGCCCCGGCCTGCCACCCACCCTGTTCCGCCCGCTGCTCCGCCCTGTTCCTGCTCCGCCCCGCTGCTCCGCCCGGATCCGCCCTGTTCCGCTCCGCCCCTCTCGCCTCCGCTCCGCCCAGCTCCAGCGCAGCGCACATCTCTGCCCACGAAAGTTAGTCATCAATAACTAACAGCCCTCAGGGGGAATCGTGACCACGCAAGACCAGGACACCAAGCTCCGCGGCCCGGCCGTATGGGCCCTCGTGCTCACCGGTGTCGCCAGCTTCATGGCCGCCCTCGACAACCTCGTCGTCACCACCGCCCTACCCGCCATCCGGGAGGACCTCGGCGGCAGGCTGGAGGACCTGGAGTGGACGGTGAACGCGTACACGCTCACCTTCGCCGTCCTCCTGATGTTCGGCGCCGCCCTCGGTGACCGTTTCGGGCGCCGCCGGCTGTTCATAGCCGGGCTCGCCGTCTTCACCGGAGCCTCCGCCGCAGCCGCCCTCTCGCCCGGCATCGACGCGCTCATCGCCGCCCGTGCCGTCCAGGGCGTAGGCGCCGCCGTCATGATGCCGCTCACCCTCACCCTGCTCACCGCCGCCGTCCCCGCGGCCCGGCGCGGCATGGCCCTCGGTATCTACGGGGCCGTCACCGGCCTCGCCGTCGCCAGCGGCCCCCTGATCGGCGGCAGCCTCACCGAGCACATCTCCTGGCAGTGGATCTTCTGGCTCAACGTCCCGATCGGCCTCGCCCTGATACCGCTCGCCCGGTTGCGCCTCGCCGAGTCCACCGCCCCCGGGTCCCGCCTGGACCTCCCGGGCACCCTGCTCATCAGCGGCGGCCTCTTCGGCATCGTCTACGCCCTGGTCAACGCCAACGCCGAGGGCTGGACCAGCACCCCCGTCCTCACCGGCCTGATCGTCGGCGCGGCCCTCGTCGGCGGCTTCGTGCGCCACGGCTTCAGGAACGCCGACGCCATGCTCCCCATGCGGCTCTTCCGCAACCGCGGCTTCCTCGGGATCAACCTGGCCGGCCTGCTGATGTTCCTGGGCATGTTCGGTTCGATCTTCCTGCTCAGCCAGTTCCTCCAGGGCGTGACCGGCTACTCGCCCACCGAGGCCGGGCTGCGCATGCTCCCCTGGACCGGCATGCCGATGATCGTCGCCCCGATCGCCGGGATCCTCTCCGACCGGATCGGCGGCCGCCCGGTCGTCGCCGCCGGGCTCGCCCTCCAGGCCCTCGGCCTCGGCTGGTTCGCGGTGATCCTGAGCGCGGACGTCTCGTACGCCGCCCAGCTCGCGCCACTGATCATCAGCGGCATCGGAATGGGCCTGTACTTCGCCCCCGCCTCCAACGCCCTGATGTCCACCGTGACCCCCGCCGACCAGGGCAAGGCCTCCGGGACCAACAACGCCATGCGGGAGGTCGGCGGCGCCCTCGGTGTCGCGGTCCTGGCCTCCGTCTTCTCCGCCCAGGGCGGCTACGAGTCCCCCCAGGCCTTCACCGACGGCACCGTCCCCGCCCTGTGGATCGGCGCCGTCGCCGTCGCCCTGGCCGCCGGGCTCGCCCTGCTGCTGCCGCGCAAGGCGAAGGGCCCCGGGGCGGTCGTCGCCGAGCAGGCCGGGGCGGCCCCGACGCCGCACCCGCCCGCAACGGCAGCGACGCCCGTCACGCCGCAGAAGGTGCCCGCGGGCGGCTGAGCCGCGCGAGTGGCCCCGTACACCTGCACCTCAGCGATCTACAGTTGTCGAAGGAGTGCTCGTCATGCCCGACATCCCCTGGTTCACCCCCACCCAGGCCGCCCCCGGCGCCGAGGTCTACGTCATGGCCTCCCGCTTCGAGACGGCGACCCTCGCCGGCGCCGTCAAGTTCTTCCTCAAGGCCCCCGGCATCCTCGGCCAGATCCGAAAGGCCCCCGGCGCCCACGGCGTCGCCCTCCGGGCCCGCGTCCTCAGCCGGACCTTCCTCACCCTCTCCGCCTGGGAGGACCGCGACGCGCTGTACCGCTTCGCCCGCAGCGAGCCGCACCGCGCCGGCTCCCGCACGGCCAGCGCGTACATGAAGGAGTCGGCCTTCACCTTCTGGACCGTGCCCGCCGCCCGGCTCCCGGTCACCTGGGCCGAGGCCGAGCGGCGCCTGGCCGAGGAGAAGAGGGCCTACTGAGCCAGGGCCTACTGAGCCGCGGTCCGTGGCCCCGCAGGGATGCGAGGGGTACGGACCGTACTCTTGTCCACGTGCAGGAACTCCACGACGCCCCCCTCGCCCCGCTGACCACCTTCCGCCTCGGTGGGCCCGCAGCCCGTCTGGTCACCGCGACCACCGACGCCGAGGTGATCGCCGCCGTCCGCGTCGCGGACGAGAGCGGCACCCCGCTCCTGATCATCGGCGGCGGCAGCAATCTGGTCATCGGCGACCAGGGTTTCGACGGCACCGCCCTGCGCATCGCGACCACCGGCTTCACCCTCGACGGCGCCGCCCTGGAACTCGCCGCCGGCGAGAACTGGAGCGACGCCGTCGCCCGCACCGTCGAGGCCGGCCTCGCCGGGATCGAGTGCCTCGCCGGAATCCCCGGCTCCGCCGGTGCCACCCCGATCCAGAACGTCGGTGCGTACGGCCAGGAGGTCTGCGACACCATCACCGAGGTCGTCGCGTACGACCGAACCCGCCGCGAGACGGTCACGCTGACCGCCGCCGAGTGCGACTTCCGGTACCGCAACAGCACCTTCAAGGACCAGCCCGAGCGGTACGTCGTCCTGCGCGTGCGCTTCGCCCTGGAGGACGCCGGCGGCCTCTCCGCGCCGATCAAGTACCCCGAGACCGCCCGCGCCCTGGGCGTCGGGGCCGGCGACCGGGTCCCGGCCGCCACCGCCCGCGAGACCGTGCTGCGCCTGCGCGCGGGCAAGGGCATGGTGCTCGACCCCGCCGACCACGACACCTGGTCGGCCGGCTCCTTCTTCCACAACCCGATCCTGAGCGACGAGGCCTACGCGGCCTTCCTCGCCCGCGTCCAGGACCGCCTCGGCCCCGAGACCGCCCCGCCCGCCTACCCCGCGGGCGACGGCCGTACGAAGACCAGCGCGGCCTGGCTGATCGACAAGGCCGGTTTCACCAAGGGCTACGGCACCGGCCCCGCACGCATCTCCACCAAGCACACCCTCGCCCTCACCAACCGGGGAGAGGCCACCACCGAGGACCTCCTCGCCCTGGCCCGCGAGGTCGTCGCGGGTGTCCACGCGGCCTTCGGCGTCACCCTGGTCAATGAACCGGTGACGGTCGGCGTCAGCATCTGAGGAGCCCCGGCCGCCCATGCTCTGTCCCCTGCACGGGGCCGGTACGGACCCCACCCGCCTCGTGGGTCGCACGCTCAGCAGAGTCGTCGCGTCCTGGCACATCAGCGAAGGTGAGCGCTCCGAGGCTCCCCTCGACGTCTGGCTGATCGACAGCGTCGGCGACTCCATCCGGATCACCACCGGGTCGGACCAGTGCCTCATCGTGGAGTCCGCCGCGCCGCACGAGCCGTACGACATGGGGGAGTGGGGCCGCATCGAGGTCGGCGAGGACCTCGGCGACCACCCCTTCCTGCGCCACCTCGGCGAGACCATCGCCTCCGTGGCCGAGTACGCCCTGCCCGAACAGGGCCGCACCCACCTGGAGATCGGCTTCCCCGACGGGGGACGGGTGCGCGCCGACTGCTACGAGGGCGACCTCAGGCTCACCCGCTGATACTCATCCGCTGACGCTCATCCGCTGAGCCAGTGGTCGATCCCCGCCAGCAGCTTGGCCTGTACGTCCTCCGGCGCGGCCGAACCGCGCACCGACTGCCGGGCCAGTTCGGCGAGCTCCGCGTCCGTGAACCCGTGGTGGGTGCGGGCGATCTCGTACTGGGCCGCCAGCCGGGACCCGAACAGCAGCGGGTCGTCCGCCCCGAGCGCCATCGGCACCCCGGCCTCGAAGAGCGTGCGCAGCGGGACGTCCTCGGGCCGCTCGTAGACCCCGAGGGCGACGTTCGACGCCGGGCAGACCTCGCAGGTGATCTGCCGGTCGGCGAGCCGCTTGAGCAGCCGGGGGTCCTCGGCGGCGCGTACGCCGTGCCCGATGCGGGCGGCGTGCAGATCGTCGAGGCAGTCGCGGACCGAGGCCGGGCCGGTGAGCTCGCCGCCGTGCGGGGCCGCGAGGAGGCCGCCCTCGCGGGCGATGGCGAAGGCCCGGTCGAAGTCGCGGGCCATGCCGCGGCGCTCGTCGTTGGAGAGCCCGAAGCCGACGACGCCGCGGTCGGCGTAGCGCACGGCGAGGCGGGCCAGGGTGCGGGCGTCCAGGGGGTGCTTCATGCGGTTCGCGGCGATGAGGACCCGTATCCCGAGGCCGGTCTCCCGGGAGGCGCTGTCCACGGCGTCCAGGATGATCTCGACGGCCGGGATCATCCCGCCGAGGAGGGGGGCGTAGGAGGTGGGATCCACCTGGATCTCCAGCCAGCCGCTGCCGTCCCGTACGTCCTCCTCCGCGGCCTCGCGGACGAGCCGCCGGATGTCGTCGGGCTCGCGCAGGCAGGAGCGGGCGGCGTCGTAGAGCCGCTGGAAGCGGAACCAGCCGCGTTCGTCGGTGGCCCGCAGCTTGGGGGGCTCCCCGGCGGTCAGCGCGTCGGGCAGCCGTACGCCGTACTTGTCGGCGAGTTCGAGCAGGGTCGAGGGGCGCATCGACCCGGTGAAGTGCAGGTGGAGGTGGGCTTTCGGCAGAAGCGTGAGATCGCGTGCGTGCTCCATCTGGTGATCCTGCCGTATCGCTGCGCTCGGCGGGAGGGGGTTTTACCGATCGGGGGCTTGCTCGAACGCGCGGGCGGTCGGGGCCGCGGCTTGGTCGTCGGCCGGGCCCAAGACCTGGGGCTCCGCCCCGGACCCCGCGCCTCAAGCGCCGGCGGGGCTGGATTTGGCTGGGGTCGGCTGGCTGGTGCGGCTCAAGGGTCGGGGCTCCGCCCCGGACCCCGCGCCTCAAGCGCCGGCGGGGCTGGTTTCGGCTGGGGTCGGCTGGCCGGTGCGTCCCAAGCGCCGGCGGGGCTGGATCGGAACGGCCGAGCGGCGGCCCCCCAGTGGGGGAGCCGCCGCTCGGAGTGTCCTGCTGGGTGGGTCAGACCTTGGCTTCGGCCAGGAGCTTCTGGACGCGGGAGACGCCCTCCACCAGGTCCTCGTCGCCCAGGGCGTACGAGAGGCGCAGGTAGCCGGGGGTGCCGAAGGCCTCGCCCGGGACGACCGCGACCTCGGCCTCGTCCAGGATCAGCGCGGCGAGCTCGATCGAGCTCTGCGGGCGCTTGCCGCGGATCTCCTTGCCGAGGAGCGCCTTGACCGAGGGGTAGGCGTAGAACGCGCCCTCGGGGACCGGGCAGACCACGCCGTCGATCTCGTTGAGCATCTTGACCATGGTCTGGCGGCGGCGGTCGAAGGCCTTGCGCATCTCCGCGACGGCGTCCAGGTTGCCCGAGACGGCGGCCAGCGCGGCGACCTGCGCCACGTTGGAGACGTTGGAGGTGGCGTGCGACTGCAGGTTGGTCGCGGCCTTGATGACGTCCTGCGGGGCGATGACCCAGCCCACGCGCCAGCCCGTCATCGCGTACGTCTTGGCGACGCCGTTGACGATGATGCACTTGTCGCGCAGGGCGGGGACCAGCACCGGCAGCGAGGTGAAGGTCGCGTCGCCGTAGACGAGGTGCTCGTAGATCTCGTCCGTCATGACCCACAGGCCGTGCTCGGCGGCCCACTCGCCGATGGCGCGCGCGTCGGCCTCGCTGTAGACCGCGCCCGTCGGGTTGGACGGGGAGACGAAGAGGACGACCTTCGTGCGCTCGGTACGGGCGGCCTCCAGCTGCTCGACGGAGACCCGGTAGCCGGTGGTCTCGTCGGCGACGACCTCGACCGGGACGCCGCCGGCGAGGCGGATCGACTCCGGGTACGTGGTCCAGTACGGGGCCGGGACGATGACCTCGTCACCCGGGTCCAGGACGGCCGCGAAGGCCTCGTAGATCGCCTGCTTGCCGCCGTTGGTCACCAGGACCTGGGACGCCTCGACCTCGTAGCCGGAGTCGCGCAGCGTCTTCGCGGCGATGGCGGCCTTCAGCTCCGGGAGACCGCCGGCCGGCGTGTAGCGGTGGAACTTCGGGTTGCGGCAGGCCTCGACTGCGGCCTCGACGATGTAGTCCGGGGTCGGGAAGTCGGGCTCGCCCGCGGCGAAGCCGATCACCGGGCGCCCGGCGGCCTTGAGCGCCTTGGCCTTGGCGTCGATGGCGAGGGTGGCGGACTCGGAGATGGCGCCGATACGGGCGGATACCCGGCGCTCGGTGGAAGGCGTTTCAGAGGTCATGCGGCCAATCGTCCCAGACGCCAAAGATGAGCGGGACGCTGTTTCAGGTACCGGACCGGAGCCTTGCCGGAGCATGTCAGGTCGGGTTCTGTTCGACGTCAGGGCGCGGTTCACGTACACTCACCTGTCGTTGGACCTCAGCAGCCGCCCAAAGCGTGAGCACTCCGTGCACTCGCCTGGATGCGGTAGGTTGGGGGACGCAAAGGGTCGTAGCTCAATTGGTAGAGCACTGGTCTCCAAAACCAGCGGTTGGGGGTTCGAGTCCCTCCGGCCCTGCTCCACACTCCTTCTCGGATGTGTGTGCGCAGGTACGTACTTCGATGCAACGCCGTGCGGCGCAACCGGGCGCGGTACGGCCACGACCCGGATTCAGGTGAGAGACGTGACGGACGCCCTGGGCTCCATCGACATGCCTGACGCCGAGGACGAGACTCGCGAGAAGAAGGCCCGCAAGGGCGGCAAGCGCGGCAAGAAGGGCCCTGTGGGCCGTCTCGCGCTCTTCTACCGCCAGATTGTCGCGGAACTCCGCAAGGTTGTATGGCCCACTCGCAACCAGCTCACGACGTACACCACCGTGGTGATTGTCTTCGTGGTCATCATGATCGGTCTGGTGACCGTGATTGACTATGGGTTCCAGGAAGCCATCAAGTTCGTCTTCGGCTGATCCCCGCGGAGGGCGGCGCCTTGATGGGTGCCGCCCGTTTTCGCATGTTCCACCACCTTTTGTATCCAGGAAGAAGCAGCCACCGTGTCTGACCCGAACCTGAACGTGAGCCACGACTCCGTCGAGTCCGTCGAGGACGAGCTCGACATCGTCGAGGCGGCAGACGCTGTGGACCCCGACGAGGCCGAGCACGCCGACGCCAAGGCGGGTGTCGCCGCCGAGGAGGCAGCGCTGCACGTCGAGGGCGAGGTCGACGCCGAGGCTGAGGACGACGCCGAGGTCGAAGAGGCTGCCGACATCGTCGAGGCCGAGACCGAGACCGAGGGCGACGTGGCGGCCGAGGCCGACACGGAGGCGGACGAAGCCGTCGAGGCCGAGCCCGCCGAGCCCGTCGACCCCATCCAGGCCCTGCGCGACGAGCTGCGCCTCCTGCCCGGCGAGTGGTACGTGATCCACACCTACGCCGGCTACGAGAAGCGCGTGAAGGCCAACCTGGAGCAGCGCGCCGTCTCGCTGAACGTCGAGGAGTTCATCTACCAGGCCGAGGTGCCCGAGGAAGAGATCGTCCAGATCAAGAACGGCGAGCGCAAGAACGTCCGGCAGAACAAGCTGCCCGGTTACGTTCTCGTCCGCATGGATCTGACGAACGAGTCCTGGGGCGTCGTCCGCAACACGCCTGGCGTCACCGGCTTCGTCGGCAACGCGTACGACCCGTACCCGCTGACGCTGGACGAGATCGTCAAGATGCTCGCGCCGGAGGCCAAGGAGAAGGCCGAGAAGGCCGCCGCGGAGGCCGCCGGTCTGCCGGCGCCCGCCGTCAAGCGCACGATCGAGGTCCTGGACTTCGAGGTCGGCGACTCGGTCACCGTCACCGACGGCCCGTTCGCGACGCTGCAGGCGACGATCAACGAGATCAACCCGGACTCGAAGAAGGTCAAGGGCCTCGTCGAGATCTTCGGCCGCGAGACCCCGGTCGAGCTGAGCTTCGACCAGATCCAGAAGAACTGACCCCGCTGATCCACTTCGCGTGAGTCACGGCTTCTGAGCCACAGCTTCCGGACAGGTCAGGTCGCCCCTCGCGGGCGGTCTGACCTGCTCGGTTTTTAGCCCCGTACAGATACCCGTTATCGTGGTGCGGTATGCCTCCATCCGGATGACCGGATCGGCGGCTGAAAACTCTCACTAGGACCCGGAGAGAGCAATGCCTCCCAAGAAGAAGAAGATCACGGGGCTCATCAAGCTCCAGATCAAGGCCGGTGCGGCCAACCCGGCTCCGCCGGTCGGCCCCGCGCTCGGTCAGCACGGCGTCAACATCATGGAGTTCTGCAAGGCCTACAACGCCGCGACCGAGTCGCAGCGTGGCATGGTCGTGCCGGTGGAGATCACGGTCTACGACGACCGTTCCTTCACCTTCATCACCAAGACTCCGCCGGCCGCGCGCCTCATCCTGAAGCACGCGGGCGTGGAGAAGGGCTCCGGCGAGCCGCACAAGACCAAGGTTGCCAAGCTCACCGGCGCCCAGGTCCGCGAGATCGCCGAGCTGAAGATGCCCGACCTCAACGCCAACGACATCGACGCCGCCGTGAAGATCATTTCCGGCACCGCGCGCTCGATGGGCATCACGGTCGAAGGCTGATCCAGCCACACCCGCCCAGCACCACCAGTGGTAGGACCAAGCGCTGGTCCGCACCACGACTCCACGCCTGAAGAAACAACACAGGAGCAGAAGTGAAGCGCAGCAAGACTCTCCGCGCTGCGGACGCCAAGGTCGACCGGGAGAAGCTGTACGCCCCGCTCGAGGCCGTCCGTCTCGCCAAGGAGACCTCCACGACCAAGTTCGACGGCACCGTCGAGGTCGCCTTCCGCCTGGGTGTCGACCCGCGCAAGGCCGACCAGATGGTCCGCGGCACCGTGAACCTCCCGCACGGCACCGGCAAGACCGCCCGGGTCCTGGTCTTCGCGACCGGTGACCGTGCTGCGGCCGCGGAAGCCGCCGGCGCCGACATTGTCGGCGACGACGAGCTGATCAACGAGATCGCCAAGGGCAACCGCCTGAACGAGTTCGACGCCGTTGTGGCCACCCCGGACCTCATGGGCAAGGTCGGCCGCCTCGGCCGCGTGCTCGGTCCCCGTGGCCTCATGCCGAACCCGAAGACCGGCACCGTCACGATGGACGTCGCGAAGGCTGTCACCGAGATCAAGGGTGGCAAGATCGAGTTCCGCGTCGACAAGCACTCGAACCTGCACTTCATCATCGGCAAGGTCTCCTTCTCCGATGAGCAGCTGGTCGAGAACTACGGCGCGGCCCTGGACGAAATCCTTCGTCTGAAGCCGTCCGCCGCGAAGGGCCGCTACATCAAGAAGGCCGCCCTGAGCACCACGATGGGCCCCGGCATCATGCTGGACTCCAACCGCACCCGGAACCTCCTCGTCGAGGAAGACCCGGCCGCGGTCTGAGCCTGACCGGCTCACTGCACGGCTGAACGGGCCCTCCACCACCCTTCACGGGCGGTGGGGGGCCCGTTTCCATGTTTCACGCCACAGGGGCGGGAGGAGGGCCTCAAGGGGACCTCGCTGCGCCGAGCCAAGCAGCTGAAGGCCCAGAGCACCCTCTCGACGCCCGAGGCCAAGGCGCGCCAGGAGAGAACCTGAAGGCGCTCCAGAGCGAGGGCGAAGGGCACCGCCTGACCGGCCCGGGCGCCTCGTTCCCGAGGCGATTTGCCTTGGCTCGACCCCTTCACGTACGCTTCCCCAGAAGCCAAAGACCGCTGGTCGTTGCCGTGCTCGAAAGAGCGTGGCGGCCGAAGGATCCGCTGAGTGCGGACGTCCTGCGCAGGTGTTCGTGGATACGCTCCCGGAGGAATTCGGTCGAGCTTACGCCCCGTGCGCTTGCGCCGGGGCGTTTCGTTTTGTTCAGCCCCTTCTGAGCGGTCCTCATCACCCGGAAGGAGGCCGACGCTCTATGGCAAGGCCCGACAAGGCTGCCGCGGTAGCCGAGCTCACGGACCAGTTCCAGAGCTCGAACGCCGCCGTGCTGACCGAGTACCGGGGTCTCACCGTCGCGCAGCTCAAGACGCTGCGTCGTTCGCTCGGTGAGAACGCCCAGTACGCCGTGGTGAAGAACACGCTGACCAAGATTGCGGCCAACCAGGCCGGGATCACCGCGCTGGACGAGCACTTCGCTGGTCCGACCGCGGTCGCCTTCATCACCGGTGACCCGGTGGAGTCGGCGAAGAGCCTGCGTGACTTCGCCAAGGACAACCCGAACCTCATCATCAAGGCGGGTGTCCTTGATGGTAAGGCGCTCACCGCCGATGAGATCAAGAAGCTTGCGGACCTCGAGTCCCGCGAGGTTCTGCTCAGCAAGCTGGCCGGCGCGTTCAAGGGCAAGCAGTCTCAGGCTGCCTCGCTCTTCCAGGCGCTGCCGTCGAAGTTCGTCCGCACCGCGGAAGCGCTTCGCGTCAAGCTCGCCGAGCAGGGCGGTGCCGAGTAATTCGGCTCGCGCACTGATCCACGCCGCCTAGTGCGTGGGTCGTAGCGGGCCGTTACGCCCGCCTCTATATACATCCGGCACCTGCCGAATTAGTGGAAGGATCGCCCATCATGGCGAAGCTCTCTCAGGACGACCTCCTCGCCCAGTTCGAGGAGATGACCCTCATCGAGCTCTCCGAGTTCGTGAAGGCCTTCGAGGAGAAGTTCGACGTCACCGCCGCCGCGGCCGTCGCCGTTGCCGGCCCCGCCGCCGGTGGCGCTGCCCCCGAGGCCGCCGAGGAGCAGGACGAGTTCGACGTCATCCTCACCGGTGCCGGCGACAAGAAGATCCAGGTCATCAAGGTCGTGCGCGAGCTGACCTCCCTGGGTCTGAAGGAGGCCAAGGACCTCGTGGACGGCGCTCCGAAGCCGGTCCTCGAGAAGGTCGCCAAGGAGGCCGCTGACAAGGCCGCCGAGTCCCTCAAGGCTGCCGGCGCGGCTGTCGAGGTCAAGTAACACCTCTGGGGCCTCTCTGAGGCCCCAGCCAAGGGCGATCACCCGTAAGGGTGGTCGCCCTTTGGCGTACCCGTAGTGCCTGACTTGCCCTGGTCTCGTTGGGGAGTAGGGTGATCATCGTTGCCCCGTGGCAGGGTCCGGAGATGATCCGCACGGAGCAGGGGGCCTTGACGAACGGGACGCGGCGCGCAATTCTCAAACCCGTCACCAGCTCGATCAGCTCGACCAGCTCGATCCGGGATCCGAGGCATGGATCGGCTACGAAGAGGGCAGTACTGATACGCGCTCTGTGTACGAGGGCCGCAGCATTGAAAGCAGTGTTGGTTGAACACGGTGTTGGTTTGAACGACCTGGGGAAGGCCTGTTGCCGGTTTCCGGAAACCTGGTCTGGACATCAGTGAGCCGAGTGGCTACACTGACCCTTTGCGCTGCCTGTTAGCTGCCCCCTGCCCGTCGCCAGGGGCATGCCCACGCTTGAGCACACTTGATTGATCGCCCTGACCTGGCATTTTGGCCAGATGGGGAGAACCTGTCTTCTGTGTCGGCTGGGACCGGTACGCGCGTAGTGAGTCCGAGCCCTCGGAAGGACCCCCTCTTGGCCGCCTCGCGCAACGCCTCGACCAATACGAACAACGGTGCCAGCACCGCCCCGCTGCGCATCTCCTTTGCAAAGATCAAGGAGCCCCTCGAGGTTCCGAACCTCCTGGCGCTGCAGACCGAGAGCTTTGACTGGCTGCTCGGCAATGCTGCCTGGAAGTCTCGCGTCGAGTCGGCGCTTGAGAGTGGACAGGACGTCCCCACCAAGTCCGGTCTGGAAGAGATCTTCGAGGAGATCTCGCCGATCGAGGACTTCTCCGGGTCGATGTCGCTGACCTTCCGCGACCACCGTTTCGAGCCGGCGAAGAACTCTGTCGACGAGTGCAAGGAGCGCGACTTCACGTACGCGGCTCCGCTGTTCGTCACGGCCGAGTTCACGAACAACGAGACCGGAGAGATCAAGTCTCAGACGGTCTTCATGGGCGACTTCCCGCTCATGACCAACAAGGGCACCTTCGTCATCAACGGCACCGAGCGTGTCGTCGTGTCGCAGCTTGTCCGCTCCCCTGGTGTCTACTTCGACTCCTCCATCGACAAGACGTCCGACAAGGACATCTTCTCCGCCAAGATCATCCCGTCCCGGGGTGCCTGGCTGGAGATGGAGATCGACAAGCGCGACATGGTCGGTGTCCGCATCGACCGCAAGCGCAAGCAGTCCGTCACCGTCCTCCTGAAGGCTCTCGGCTGGACCACCGAGCAGATCCTCGAGGAGTTCGGCGAGTACGAGTCCATGCGCGCCACCCTGGAGAAGGACCACACCCAGGGCCAGGACGACGCGCTGCTCGACATCTACCGCAAGCTGCGTCCGGGCGAACCGCCGACCCGCGAGGCCGCTCAGACGCTGCTCGAGAACCTCTACTTCAACCCGAAGCGCTACGACCTCGCCAAGGTCGGCCGCTACAAGGTGAACAAGAAGCTCGGCGCCGACGAGCCGCTCGACGCCGGTGTGCTCACCACCGACGACGTCATCGCGACGATCAAGTACCTGGTCAAGCTGCACGCCGGCGAGACCGAGACGACCGGCGAGTCCGGCCGTTCGATCGTGGTCGAGACCGATGACATCGACCACTTCGGCAACCGTCGTCTGCGCAACGTCGGCGAGCTCATCCAGAACCAGGTCCGCACGGGTCTGGCTCGTATGGAGCGCGTCGTCCGCGAGCGCATGACGACCCAGGACGTCGAGGCGATCACGCCGCAGACCCTGATCAACATCCGGCCGGTCGTCGCCTCCATCAAGGAGTTCTTCGGCACCAGCCAGCTGTCGCAGTTCATGGACCAGAACAACCCGCTGTCGGGCCTGACCCACAAGCGCCGCCTGTCGGCTCTTGGTCCTGGTGGTCTGTCCCGTGAGCGGGCCGGCTTCGAGGTCCGTGACGTGCACCCGTCGCACTACGGCCGCATGTGCCCGATCGAGACCCCTGAAGGCCCGAACATCGGTCTGATCGGCTCGCTCGCCTCCTACGGCCGCGTCAACGCGTTCGGCTTCGTCGAGACCCCGTACCGCAAGGTCATCGAGGGTGTCGTCACGGACGAGGTCGACTACCTGACCGCCGACGAGGAAGACCGCTTCGTCATCGCCCAGGCCAACGCCGGCCTGAACGACGAGATGCGCTTCACCGAGAACCGCGTACTGGTTCGCCGTCGTGGTGGCGAGATCGACTACATCGCCGGCGACGACGTCGACTACATGGACGTCTCCCCGCGCCAGATGGTGTCCGTCGCGACCGCGATGATCCCCTTCCTCGAGCACGACGACGCCAACCGTGCCCTCATGGGCGCGAACATGATGCGCCAGGCCGTTCCGCTCATCAAGGCGGAAGCGCCGCTCGTCGGCACCGGCATGGAGTACCGCTGTGCGGTCGACGCCGGTGACTCGATCCGTGCGGAGAAGGACGGTGTCGTCCAGGAGGTCTCGGCCGACTACATCACCGTCGCCAACGACGACGGCACGTACACCACGTACCGCGTCGCCAAGTTCTCCCGCTCGAACCAGGGCACCTCGGTCAACCAGAAGGTCATCGTCAACGAGGGTGACCGGATCATCGAGGCCCAGGTCCTCGCCGACGGTCCTGCGACCGAAGAGGGCGAAATGGCCCTCGGCAAGAACCTGCTCGTCGCGTTCATGCCGTGGGAGGGTCACAACTACGAGGACGCGATCATCCTGTCGCAGCGCCTCGTGCAGGACGACGTCCTCTCCTCGATCCACATCGAGGAGCACGAGGTCGACGCCCGTGACACCAAGCTCGGCCCCGAGGAGATCACCCGGGACATCCCGAACGTCTCCGAGGAGGTCCTCGCGGACCTCGACGAGCGCGGCATCATCCGCATCGGTGCGGACGTCGTCGCCGGCGACATCCTGGTCGGCAAGGTCACGCCCAAGGGTGAGACCGAGCTGACCCCGGAGGAGCGCCTGCTCCGCGCGATCTTCGGTGAGAAGGCCCGCGAGGTGCGTGACACCTCGCTCAAGGTCCCTCACGGTGAGATCGGCAAGGTCATCGGTGTCCGCGTCTTCGACCGCGAGGAGGGCGACGAGCTTCCCCCGGGCGTGAACCAGCTGGTCCGCGTCTACGTCGCCCAGAAGCGCAAGATCACCGACGGTGACAAGCTCGCCGGCCGTCACGGCAACAAGGGTGTCATCTCCAAGATCCTTCCGATCGAGGACATGCCCTTCCTTGAGGACGGCACGCCGGTCGACATCATCCTGAACCCGCTGGGTGTCCCGTCCCGAATGAACCCGGGACAGGTCCTGGAGATCCACCTCGGCTGGCTCGCCAGCCGCGGCTGGGACGTCTCCGGCCTTGCGGACGAGTGGGCGCAGCGCCTCCAGGCGATCGGCGCCGACCAGGTCGCTCCCGGCACCAACGTCGCCACCCCGGTGTTCGACGGTGCCCGCGAGGACGAGCTGGCCGGTCTGCTGCAGCACACCATCCCGAACCGCGACGGCGAGCGCATGGTGCTCCCGACCGGTAAGGCGCGTCTGTTCGACGGCCGCTCCGGCGAGCCGTTCCCGGACCCGATCTCGGTCGGGTACATGTACATCCTCAAGCTCCACCACCTGGTCGACGACAAGCTCCACGCGCGGTCGACCGGTCCGTACTCGATGATCACGCAGCAGCCGCTGGGTGGTAAGGCGCAGTTCGGTGGCCAGCGCTTCGGTGAGATGGAGGTGTGGGCGCTCGAGGCTTATGGCGCCGCTTACGCCCTCCAGGAGCTGCTGACCATCAAGTCCGACGACGTCACCGGCCGCGTGAAGGTCTACGAGGCCATCGTCAAGGGCGAGAACATCCCCGAGCCGGGCATTCCCGAGTCCTTCAAGGTGCTCATCAAGGAAATGCAGTCGCTCTGCCTCAACGTGGAGGTGCTGTCCTCGGACGGCATGTCCATCGAGATGCGCGACACCGACGAGGACGTCTTCCGCGCGGCGGAGGAGCTCGGTATCGACCTGTCCCGGCGCGAGCCGAGCAGCGTCGAAGAGGTCTGACGGGCCTGACGGGGGGCTCGCTCAAGAGCCCCCCGTCATCCCCGGGACCGTTCAGACCATGATTGAGACTCGACCCCGAAAGAGGGATTGACGCACAGTGCTCGACGTCAACTTCTTCGACGAGCTGCGGATCGGCCTTGCCACCGCGGACGACATCCGAACCTGGTCGCACGGCGAGGTCAAGAAGCCGGAGACCATCAACTACCGCACCCTCAAGCCCGAGAAGGACGGACTCTTCTGCGAGAAGATCTTCGGTCCTACCCGGGACTGGGAGTGCTACTGCGGCAAGTACAAGCGTGTCCGCTTCAAGGGCATCATCTGTGAGCGCTGTGGCGTCGAAGTCACGCGCGCCAAGGTGCGCCGTGAGCGGATGGGCCACATCGAGCTTGCCGCTCCCGTCACCCACATCTGGTACTTCAAGGGCGTCCCGTCGCGCCTGGGCTACCTGCTGGACCTCGCGCCGAAGGACCTCGAGAAGGTCATCTACTTCGCCGCGTACATGATCACGTTCGTCGACGACGAGCGTCGCACCCGCGACCTCCCGTCGCTGGAGGCGCACGTCTCCGTCGAGCGCCAGCAGATCGAGAACCGCCGTGACGCGGACCTCGAAGGCCGTGCCAAGAAGCTCGAGACCGACCTGGCCGAGCTCGAGGCCGAGGGCGCGAAGGCCGACGTACGCCGCAAGGTGCGCGAAGGTGCCGAGCGCGAGATGAAGCAGCTCCGTGACCGCGCCCAGCGCGAGATCGACCGCCTCGACGAGGTGTGGGCCCGCTTCAAGAACCTCAAGGTCCAGGACCTGGAGGGCGACGAGCTCCTGTACCGCGAGCTGCGTGACCGCTTCGGCACGTACTTCGACGGCTGCATGGGCGCCGCCGCGCTGCAGAAGCGCCTGGAGTCCTTCGACCTCGAGGAAGAGGCCGAGCGCCTCCGCGAGATCATCCGTACCGGCAAGGGCCAGAAGAAGACCCGTGCGCTCAAGCGCCTCAAGGTCGTCTCCGCGTTCCTGCAGACCAGCAACAAGCCCAAGGGCATGGTTCTGGACTGCGTGCCGGTGATCCCGCCGGACCTGCGTCCGATGGTGCAGCTGGACGGTGGCCGCTTCGCGACCTCCGACCTGAACGACCTGTACCGCCGCGTGATCAACCGCAACAACCGTCTGAAGCGTCTCCTTGACCTCGGTGCCCCCGAGATCATCGTGAACAACGAGAAGCGCATGCTTCAGGAGGCCGTGGACGCCCTCTTCGACAACGGTCGTCGTGGCCGTCCGGTGACCGGTCCCGGTAACCGTCCGCTGAAGTCCCTGAGCGACATGCTCAAGGGCAAGCAGGGTCGATTCCGTCAGAACCTTCTCGGTAAGCGTGTGGACTACTCCGCGCGTTCCGTGATCGTCGTCGGTCCGCAGCTGAAGCTGCACCAGTGCGGTCTGCCCAAGGCCATGGCGCTGGAGCTCTTCAAGCCGTTCGTGATGAAGCGCCTGGTCGACCTGAACCACGCGCAGAACATCAAGTCGGCGAAGCGCATGGTCGAGCGCGGCCGCACGGTCGTCTACGACGTGCTCGAAGAGGTCATCGCCGAGCACCCGGTCCTGCTGAACCGTGCGCCCACGCTGCACCGCCTCGGCATCCAGGCCTTCGAGCCCCAGCTGGTCGAAGGCAAGGCCATCCAGATCCACCCGCTCGTCTGCACCGCGTTCAACGCGGACTTCGACGGTGACCAGATGGCCGTGCACCTGCCGCTCTCCGCGGAGGCGCAGGCCGAGGCCCGCATCCTGATGCTGTCCTCGAACAACATCCTCAAGCCGGCCGACGGCCGTCCGGTCACGATGCCGACCCAGGACATGGTCCTCGGTCTGTTCTTCCTGACCACCGACGGTGAGCTCCGTGACACCAAGGGCGAGGGCCGCGCGTTCGGCTCCACGGCCGAGGCGACCATGGCGTTCGACAACGGCGAGCTCGCGCTCCAGTCGGCCGTCGACATCCGCTTCCCGGTGGGCACCATCCCGCCGCGTGGCTGGGTGCCGCCGGTCGCCGAAGAGGGCGAGCAGGAGTTCCAGCCGGGCGACAGCTTCCGTCTGCGCACCACCCTGGGCCGCGCGCTCTTCAACGAGCTGCTGCCCGAGGACTACCCGTTCGTCGACTACTCGGTGGGCAAGAAGCAGCTCTCCGAGATCGTCAACGACCTGGCCGAGCGCTACCCCAAGGTCATCGTGGCGGCGACGCTCGACAACCTGAAGGCGGCGGGCTTCCACTGGGCGACCCGTTCGGGCGTCACCGTGGCCATCTCCGACGTCGTCGTGCCCGAGGCCAAGAAGGCCATCGTCAAGGGCTACGAGGAGCTGGACGAGAAGGTCCAGAAGCAGTACGAGCGCGGTCTGATCACCAAGGACGAGCGCACGCAGGAGCTCATCGCGATCTGGACCAAGGCGACCAACGAGGTTGCCGAGGCGATGAACGCGAACTTCCCCAAGACGAACCCCATCTTCATGATGGTTGACTCGGGTGCCCGAGGAAACATGATGCAGATGCGACAGATCGCCGGTATGCGTGGTCTGGTGTCGAACGCGAAGAACGAGACCATCCCGCGTCCGATCAAGGCGTCCTTCCGTGAGGGCCTCACCGTTCTGGAGTACTTCATCTCCACGCACGGTGCCCGTAAGGGTCTGGCGGACACCGCCCTGCGTACCGCCGACTCGGGTTACCTGACCCGTCGTCTGGTGGACGTCTCGCAGGACGTGATCATCCGCGAGGAGGACTGCGGCACCGAGCGCGGCCTGAAGCTGAAGATCGCCGTTCGCGGCGAGGACGGCGTGCTGCGCAAGGCCGACGACGTCGAGACCTCGATCTACGCCCGCATGCTGGCCGAGGACGTCGTCATCGACGGCAAGGTCATCGCGCCGGCCAACGTCGACCTCGGTGACGTGCTCATCGACGCCCTGGTCGCCAACGGCGTCGAGGAGGTCAAGACCCGCTCGGTCCTGACCTGTGAGTCCGCGGTCGGCACCTGTGCCTTCTGCTACGGACGCTCGCTCGCCACCGGCAAGCTGGTCGACATCGGTGAGGCGGTCGGCATCATCGCCGCCCAGTCCATCGGTGAGCCCGGTACCCAGCTGACGATGCGTACCTTCCACACCGGTGGTGTGGCCGGTGACGACATCACGCAGGGTCTGCCGCGTGTCGTCGAGCTCTTCGAGGCCCGTACCCCGAAGGGTGTCGCCCCGATCTCCGAGGCCGCCGGCCGCGTGCGGATCGAGGAGACCGAGAAGACGAAGAAGATCGTCATCACGCCCGACGACGGCAGCGACGAGACGGCGTTCCCGATCTCGAAGCGCGCCAAGGTCATCGTGCACGAGGGCGACCACGTCGAGGTGGGCCAGAAGCTCACCATGGGTGCCACCAACCCGCACGACGTGCTGCGCATCCTCGGCCAGCGTGCCGTCCAGGTCCACCTGGTCGGCGAAGTCCAGAAGGTCTACAACTCGCAGGGCGTGTCGATCCACGACAAGCACATCGAGATCATCATCCGGCAGATGCTGCGCCGCGTGACGATCATCGAGTCCGGCGACGCGGAGCTCCTGCCGGGCGAGCTGGTCGAGCGGTCGAAGTTCGAGACCGAGAACCGTCGTGTGGTCACCGAGGGCGGTCACCCCGCCTCCGGCCGTCCGCAGCTGATGGGTATCACCAAGGCCTCGCTCGCGACCGAGTCCTGGCTGTCGGCGGCGTCCTTCCAGGAGACGACCAGGGTTCTGACGGACGCGGCGATCAACGCCAAGTCCGACTCCCTGATCGGCCTCAAGGAGAACGTCATCATCGGTAAGCTCATCCCGGCCGGTACGGGCCTCGCCCGCTACCGCAACATCCGGGTGGAGCCCACCGAGGAAGCCAAGGCCGCGATGTACTCGGCCGTCGGCTACGACGACATCGACTACTCGCCCTTCGGCACCGGCTCCGGCCAGGCTGTCCCGCTGGAGGACTACGACTACGGCCCGTACAACGGCTGAGGCGTAAACGAGAAGTAACCGCAGGGCGGTCACCCGAGAGGGTGGCCGCCCTGCGGCGTTGTTGACCGGGTGCTTCAGCGTCCGGGCTGCATGTACGGCTGGAGGTGGTGCAGCCGGGTGCGGTGGTCGGGGTGGGTGGAGAGCAGCCGGGAGAGGGTGCCGGGCTCCGTGAACGGCTTTCCGGTCTGGGCGAGCACGGCCTGCTTGGCCTGCTCTTCCTGCACCATCACCCCGTGGAGCATCTGCGCGAGCATCGGCGCGAAGCCGAGGACGGCCGCGTGTGCGTCGGCGCGCAGCTCGGCCCGCCGGCCCACCGCCGCCATGAAGTAGGGCATCACGAGGAGCAGCAGCGGGAGCCCGTAGGTGGCCGTGATCGTCAGCAGGGTGAACATGCCGACGAAGACGATCATGAGTCCGGCCGCCAGGTACGAGAAGAAGCTGGTGAACCGGATGACGAAGACGGTCACGGCCGTGATGACCTGCCAGGCGACCCGCCCGGGCAGGGAGTACCACCAGCCCAGCAGCCCGGACCAGGCGTGGCCGCCGGTGTGGTGGCCGAGCTCGTGGGCGAGTACGGCGGCGAGCTGGGACCTGGGCAGCTTGTCCAGGGCGTAGCGGGTGACCGCGACGATGTGGCCCGCGGCCGCGTACGCGTTGAGGTGGTCGCTGTCCTCGATCCACAGCTCGTAGCGGTCGCCGTCGACGCCCGCGCGGGCCGTGACCTCGCGCCACACCGGGGCGAGCGCGGCGAGCTCGTGGGGGAGCGGCCGCTGGAGGCGCAGCAGGTGGCGGGCGAAGAAGTCCTCGCTGGGGCGGTGGAAGACGAGGGCCCCGGAGGCGATCCAGAGCAGGGTGGGCACCCAGTAGGGCAGGCCGGACAGGGCCTCCAGGAGGGTGGCGAGGAGCAGGACCACCATGAGGCTCATCAGGAAGCCCGGGACGTGGAGGGCGAGCTGGCCGAAGGCGGTGGCGTCGGTGCTGCGCTGGTGCGCCTTGAGGTGGAGGCGGGTGCCGGGGGCGTTCTGGTAGTCCAGGTCGTCGAGGGGGCCCGGCTGGGGCGGGACGGCCGGTGGCCCGGCTGGTGGCCCGGCGGGCGGCCCGGCGGGTGCGGGGGCCGGCTGGTACTGCGGGTAGGCGGGCGGTGGGGCCGAGGGCTGCGGGTACGGGGGCTGCTGGTACGGAGCCTGCGGGTACGGGGGCTGTGGGGGCGGGGTCTGCTGGTACGGGGCCTGTGGCGGCGGCGCGGGCTGCTGGTACGGGGGCTGTGGGGGCGCGGGCTGCTGGTACGGGGTCTGCTGCGGGTACTGCTGGTGCGGCCCGGGCTGGGGCGTCTGGGGCTGCGGGTACGGGGGCTGCGGGTACTGCTCGGGCTGCGGGTGGCCGGTCGCCGGGGGCAGGCTCACCGGGTACGGCGGCGGGGCCTGCTGCTGTGGGTACGCCGGGGGCGGGCCCTGCGGGTACTGCGGGCTTTCGGGGTGCTGGGGGCCTTGGGAGCCCTGGGGGCTGTGGGGGTACTGGGGAGCCCGGGGGTCCTGGGGGTACTCGGGTCCGGGTTCGGGCGACTGGTTCACGGTGATCCTTCGTCGTCTCGGTGGCGTCAGCCGATGAGGAGGGCGGTGGGGAGCAGTACCGCGGCCGCGCAGAAGGCGACCAGGCCGGCCCTGATCCACTGGTGCTTGCGGGTGGCGATCCGGCTGTTCTCCGCGAGGGCGGCCATCAGCGAGGCGGTGGGGTCGCGGTCGGTCTCCGCGAGGGCCTCCGCGAGACGGCCCTGGCGGACCGCCGACCGGATGTCGCCGAAGTACGAGAGCGGGGAGCCCGGCTCCCATTCGGCCGAGCTGTAGCGGGGCAGCACGGCCATCAGCAGCGCGGGCAGCGCCAGGGCGAGCGCGGTGGCCCCCGTCCACCACAGGGCCTGGCCGGACGCGGAGAGGGAGCCCGGCTGCCAGCCCTTTCCGGCGAGCAGGGCGCTGATCACCCCGGCGGTCATGCCGAGGGCCGCGACCAGGACGGAGGCCTTGCTGTCGGCCCGGGCTATCTCGGCCCGCAGGTCGGTGAGCAGGCGGGTGGCGGCGTCGCCGCCGGGTGCCGGGGGCGGGGGCGTGGTCACGGGGTACTGTCGTCGACGGCCTCCGGCTGGACCGGGGCCTGGCCGTAACCGGGTGGCGGCTGCCAGCTGGGGAGGGCCGGGGCGGGCACATCGGATCCCCGCGGAAGGCGCTGGGAGAAGAAGTCGCTGATCATCTGGAGCACGATCTGCTTGGGCGCCTCCAGTTCGTGGGCCTCGCCCTTGCCCCCGCCCAGGAGCTGTTTGACCAGGTCGATCTGTGCCTTGATCAGGTCCAGCTCGTGCTCCCGCATCCCGTCGAGGACCGGCTTGGTGTCCTCCGGGCGCCGAGCCAGGTGCAGAGCCCAGGCCTGGACCCCGCCCTGGGCCAGGTGCCGCTGGTAGAAGTCGACCTTCCGGGCCTCGTACTGCTGGAGTTCGAGCTCGTACTGGGCGCGCACGACGGCCTGCTCCTGCTCCCACTGCTGGCGCTGGAGCCCCAGTTCGTGCTGCCGCTGCCCGTGCACCATCGCGCGCGCGGCCGTCTCCACGTCGACCTCCGCCCCGCGGCGCTGTAGGAGGATGTCCTGCTCCGCCGTGTGCTGGATCGCCTGGAGCCGCCGCTGGTGCTCGATGTTGTCCGCGTCCCGGCGCAGCCGGACCGTCCACGTGGTGCGCAGCCCTGCGGCCTCACCCAACGGCTTCTGTCCGTGCAGGGCCGTGAGGATCTCCGCTTCCGTCGTCGCGCTTTCGGCGATGGGGAATTGCCGGGCCACGGGCCGGACCGCCTGCTCCAATTCGCCGATCAGCAGCTTCGGCACGTCTCGGCAGCCACTGCGTACATACTGCGCGGGGTCGGCGACCTGCCAGTCGAGTGCGACATCCATCTCGAACTCGTGGGCATCGTTGTCGCTCGGCAGCCGGAGATCCGCACGGACGGGGTGGACGCCCATGTCCACTTCGTAAACGGCGGTATAGCGCCTGGTAGTCGTCGGCCGCTGTGGTGGCAGGTACGTCTCGTACATGCCCTTCGGGGTGGTGTAGACGAGCGCGTAGTCGATCCGGGTCAGCCTCTTGCCGGGCAGGTAGTCGAACCGGCTGAGCTGGCGGACGGTAACGACCGGGTCGATTAACCCGCTGTGGCGATGGGCGTGCTGGTCCCAGTCGGGTGGGCGCAGGAAGTCGGCCATGGCAGAGGTCTCCTTGACGGCGTACGGGTGTTTCAGGCGAGTCGGATGGTGAGAGCGGAACGCAGTCGGTCGGCGACCGCCGTGTGCGGGCCGCCGTCGTCCCCTTGTGGTTTGCGTAGCAGGTAGTCCAGCCGGTCGAACTCGCGTGGCGTGGTGACGAGAGCGGGCAGCAGGGCTGCCAGTGCCCATTCGGCGGCCTCGTCACGGTCGGCCGCTGTGATCCAGCTGCGAAGGACCTCGCTCGCGGCTGTGGTGAACTCGCGATCGTCGAGCGCGGTACGCAGTAGCAGTACGATCCCCGGCGCGCTCGGATTCCTGTCATGTGCGGCTCGTGCGTACCAGTCGAGGACCAGTGGACGCTCGTGCCCGGCTCTCTCGTCGGTGCGCCGGCAGGCGGCCAGGAAGCCTTTGACGGCAAAGACGAAGGCGGAACGGTGGTCGTCCAGCGTGCGCAGCAGGTCCGTGAGGATCTCGTCGCCCTTGAGGGAGAGCAGCAGCAGGGCGACGGACTCGGGAAGCTCCTCGGCCACCAACTGGTCGGGCTTGCCCTTTCCGCTCTGCAGGCGGGCCTGGGCACGCAGCGCGGCGACGGCTTCCTTCGGGCGTTCGGGGCCGATGAGCCCCTGGGCGCGGATCGCGACCCAGCAGCGCCGCGGCTCCCCGGCGTCGGTGCTCCAGCCGTCGATGATCCGGGGAATGTTGGGGGCGCCGATCCGGTGGGCGAGGGTGAGCGCGCTGACGGCGGTGGTGCGCTGCCGGGCCTGGGCGGACAGTGCCCACGGTTCGATGACCAGGGCCATCGCCGACGGGAGGTCGGTGTACGCGAGGACGGCGACGGTGGCGGCGGCCCGGGTCCGGACCAGGGGCCGGCCGTCGTTCGCGAGCTTCCCGAGCCATTTGACCAGCGCGGGGCGGGCGGAAGGATGCCCGGTCCATACTTCCCGCAGGAGCACGGGGGAAGTCCGGTCGTCTTTGAAGGAGGCGGTGAGCTGGTTGACCGGTCCCCACTCGGTGTCCTCGGTTGCGGGGCGGGTCTGAGCTCGGGCGTCTAGAAGCCGCTTGCCGATGTGGGTGCCGAAGACGGGAATTCGTTCGTTGTGGTCCGGGTCCCCGGTGCGCCGGAGCTCCGAGTACAGCAGGTCGCTCAGCTCAGCCGTCAGAGCGTACGGTCCGCCGTCGAAGGAGGCCAGAGTGATCAGGAAGGCCTTCTCCCGCAGCGGGAGGGTGGTTTCGGCCTCCTCGAACCACTCCTGGATCTGACTTTCCAGCCTGAGTAGTGAATACCGTTCGACCTGGGAGGTATCGGCCGCGCCCTGGGCGTGGCGGATCAGGAGGGTCGCGTACCCGGCGACCTCGCGCAGCTGATGGTCACGGGCGAGGAACTCAGTGACGGCGGGCAGGGCCAGCAGGCGCCGGGCGGCTTCGTCGCCAGCTTGTCGGTGCAACCGGGCCGACAGTACGGCTTCGGCTGCGGGTGGTGACCAGGGGGCCGGGCGGATGTCGGACTCGATGTACGGGCTGTGGCCGGTCGTGATCACCAGGTAGCCGTTGTGTTCCTTCATGCGGCTGCGCAGGGCGAGCAGATGCGCCTCGCGCAGCGGCTGGTCGCGACGGATGACCAGGTCGCACAGCAGATGGCCGCGCGCCTTGCCGGGAGTCGTGAACTGCCGGCTGAGGTCGGCGGGCGAGGTTTCGCGGTCCAGGGCGTGCACAGGGGTGGCGCCCACCCGGTGCAGCAGCATCAGAGCCGCCGTGCGCCGGCCGGTGAAGGGGGCGCCGGTCAGGACCAGCACGCGCTCCTCACGCAACCGCTCCAGCAGAGACTCGAAGGGAGTTCCGTCCGCGACGAAGGTGTCTGCCAGTCGGTGCAGGGACGCTTCGGGGATCTCACCGGACGCGTGGGTGGCACCCAGGTCGCCGAACAGGTAGTTGATCTCGGTCTTGTCCCCGGTGACGACGTCACCGACGATCAAGTCCGCGACCACACCGTCGTTGGTTCCGTCGAACCGCATCGAGCGAGGGGCGTGGGCGTTCAGTTCGCGGCGGGTGGCCCAGGCTTGTTGGGCGCGTTCCTCCGCAGGCGCCTTGGGTTCCCTTTCGGCCGGCTGGTCCGTGATGTCGACTGCGTCCGTGACCGGTCCGGGTGCTTCCGCCTCGGGCGTCTGCGTGCTCATGAGGGCTCACCCGGCCGCCGAGGGCTCGTCGCGCCGAGGGTGATGTCACCCTGAATCCGCCCGGCGACGATGCCGTGGTTGACACCTTGGAACTGGATCCCGCCCGGCTCGGCCGGGGCGGGTGCCGAGGTGCTGTCGGCCGGAGGGTGGGGGAGGCCTGTAGGCGGTGGCCCGTACAGCCACGCGCCCAGCGGGCCGTTTTTGCTGGGCATGATGACCGCGCTGAATTCCTCAGCCGGGATTCCGGTGTGGTTGTGGCGGACGATCCCCGCGTACACCGGCTCCGAGACGCAGAGGGCGTAGTCGTCCGGGCGCTCGCGCAGGGCCTGCTTCAGGGGTTCGCCGTCCAGAAGCCGGCAGGCGTGGTTGAGGTCCGAGCCCACCCAGCCGTCGTACTGGTCGATGGCGACGTACCCGGTCGCGAGGACGGCCCGCAGCCGGATCTGCGCGGAGGCGGCCGCCAACCGGTTCACGGCGCGGAGTTGGGCGGGAATCTCGGTCAGCAGGGTGCGCAGCAGCGTGGTCAGCGGCGCGTTCGGGTCGATCAGCTCCATGATCGCGTCGCCGCGGTCCGCGCGCAGCCGTGACGTCTGGTCGATCCCGGCGGCCAGCAGGGTCCGGTCGACGACGTCGTACAGCATCCGGCGGAGGAAGGCCTGCTGGACGTCGTCGCGGTCGCTGTACCGCTCGGTGTCGACCAGAAGGATGGTGCGGGGGAGTGGGTCGCTCATGATCGCCTCTCGTGGTGGATCCCTGCTGTGACAAGAGAGTGGGGCAGCCGGGCGCGACGGGGTGAGGGCGGATGACGCACCCGGAGTGTGACGCTGTGCACTGAATGCGGGCCTTGAAGGGCGCGCTCAGCCCTGGGCAGGCGGCTGCGCCCGGGCGATCCGGCGGAGCACGTCCGGCCGGACGATCACGACGCTGCGGTGCCCGGTGAGGACGACCCCGCGTTCGCGGAGTTCCTTGAGCTCGCGCTGGACCATCTCGCGGGAGGCCCCGACGGCCCCGGCGAGCTCTTCCTTGGTCAGCGGTACGGACAGCTCCACGCCCGCGTCGGTGGGGCGGCCGTGGGTCCTGGCCAGGTCCAGGAGCAGTACGGCGAGCCGCTCGCGGACGCTCATCGACGCGAACTCCAGACGGCGCTGGTCGGCGGCGCGGGTGCGGTCGCAGGTGAGGCCGAGCAGCCGCAGGGCCGCGGTGGGGGAGGAGGCGAGGAACGCGCGGAAGCTCTCGTGGTCGACGGCCAGGGCCCGGACCGGCTCCAGCGCGGTCACGGTGGCCGAGCGGGGGCGGCCGGTCAGCGCGGCGGACTCCCCGAGGATGTCGCCCGGGCCGCGCAGGGCGAGCAGCGCGTGGTAGCCGTTGGCGGCGGAGACGGTGACCTTCGTCCAGCCGTGCAGGACCAGCAGGATGTGCGACGAGGGCTCGTGCTGGTGGATCAGGCGGTCGCGCGGTGCGAAGGCCAGCTCGCGGCCGAGCGCGCGTAACGCCGTACCGTCCTCGTTCTCCAGCCGGGCCAGGAAGGGGACGCGGTCGTCCAGCCCCCCGTCGCCCGGGAGGTCTTCCATGGCCATGCGGGCCCCCCGATCCGTCAGGGCGGTCAATGTACTGACCGCGGGCTGCGCGTAGATCCGGAACAACGGGATTCGCGCCGGACGATCACGGACCGTGCACAAAACCCCCCGCCTCCGTCACGATGTGGGGGGTTTTGTCGCAACAATCAGGGCGGCCGGGCGGGCTATGCGGCGGCGGACCGGCCGCGGCGCAGGCCCGCCACCGTGACGGAGGCCAGCGCGAGGAGGGCGAGGGCGGCGCCCGCGAGGCCCGGGGCGAGGCCCCTCGGGGTGAAGGTGCAGGAGACCTCCTCCGCGCCCGGGGGCAGCTCCAGGGAGACCAGGCCGTGGAAGCTCCTGACCGGGGCCGAGCACCGCCAGCCGGGGATGTTCGTCATCGCGAGGACCGCCGTGCCCCGGGCGCCCGGGGGGAGGCCTGCCTCGATGCGGTGGCCGCCCGCCTCGACCCGGGTGGCGCCGGTGGCGGTCAGGTGCCGTACGGCCGCGTCCAGCGCGGCCCGGTCCAGGCACCCGAGCGGGTGGCCGTCGGCGGTGGCCCCGCGCGTACGGGTCTCCACGGCGACGGCGACCTGGCCCGAGGCGGGGACCGGGCCCAGCGGGACCACCCCCGTCCTGCTGTCCTCCAGCCGCCGCTGCGTGGAGCCGCTGCGCAGGGTGCCGTAGAGGGCGGGGGAGTACCAGTAGGCCTCGGAGCCGGGGCGGCACCGGGCGGCGTACGTCTGTTCGGTGGCGCTGCCCCCGCGGGTGACGGGCGGGACCTGGTAGACGGTGGCGCCCAGGACGTTCTCCTGGCGGGCGTAGACGCTGTCCGGCGGGTTGGGCGAGGCGTAGGGCGCGGAACGGACCGTGACCAGCGGCGGGGCGGGGAAGGCCGAACCGGTCCAGGTGCCCGGGGTAGCGCCCGGGCGGACCCGCGCGCCGATCGAGAAGATCGCGTCGAGCACGGGGCTGTCGGCGCCGAAGAAGGTGCGGCCGCCGTTCTTGTAGCCGTAGCCGAGCGGCTCAAGGGCCTGGAACGTGGCCGCCGGGAGGTAGCTGCTGTAGTACTGCGGCCCCTCCGCGCGCAGGCCCAGGGCGTCGTTGTACGAGGTCTGCGGCGCGCCCGAGTCGGTCCGGTAGGCGGGCCAGCCGTCCACGTCCCGGACGGCGTCGAAGTGCCGGCTGATCGACTCGTTCGAGGTGACGGCGGGCTTGGCCCAGCGCTCGCGGGACCGGCGGGCGTCCGCGTTGGCCGCGGCGGCCGCGGACTCTGCGAAGACCACGCCGACCATCAGGACGGCCGCGACGGGGATCAGGTGGCGGCGCCGCTCGGCGTATCCCAGCAGGAGCAGGGCCAGCAGCGAGAGCGCGCCGCCGCCGAGGACGGCGGGCCAGGTGGTCCCGCCGAAGTCGTCGGTGTGCCGCAGCGCGAAGGCGGCCGCGACCAGCGCTCCGGCTGCCAGGGCCAGGTGCAGCGGGCGCGGCCGGTGGGCCAGGGCCAGCCAGGCCAGCACGACCACCATCGCGCTGAAGACGAAGGCCTCGCGGTACGGGTTGCCGTTGGGCACCGCCAGCCCGTGCCAGGCGTACTGGGTGGGCGGGAACTGGAAGGAGACGGCCACGAGCACGGTCGCGCCGGCCCACACCAGGCGGGTCCTGCGGGCGATCGCGCTGTTGAGGACGAAGGCCCCGGCCAGGATCAGGCCCAGCGAGGCCACGTACAGCCGCGGGCGCCCGCCCCACAGGTGGGTGGCGGGGAGCATGCCGGAGAGGAAGACGTCGATGCCCACCGGGTCGAAGGCAGCGGCCCCGGTGGGCTGCGCCGAGCCGCTGGACAGGAAGGACGGCAGCAGCAGGGGGAGCGTGAGCAGGATCCCGGTGACGGCGGCCGTCGCGGCCCGCCCCAGGGCGCGCAACCGCTGGGCGCCGGTCATGTCGCGGGTGGCCAGGCGGACGGCCAGCAGCACGCAGGCGGCCAGGGTGGCCATCATCGCGGTGTAGAAGTTCCCGTACCAGGCGAGCGCGACCAGCAGGGCGGCGCCCGGCCGGCGCCGCCCCTCCAGGCACCACTCGACGGCGATGCCGAGCATCGGCAGCGCGACCAGGCCCCAGAGCCACATGGGGATGTACGAGGCGTCGCTGAGCGCCCAGCCGCACAGGCCGTAGCAGGCGCCGAGGACCCCGCGCTGCCACCAGGGGCCCGGGTGCAGCTTGCCCAGGTACACGGTCATCAGGGCGGCGGCGGTGCCCATCGTGAGCGGGGTGAGCGCGAAGACGGCCAGGTCGACGTGGGCCCGCGGGACGAGGACGGCCAGCCAGGAGAAGGGGTTGCCGAGGTAGGTGTGGTAATCGGACAGGAACTGCTGGCCGAAGCCGCCGCGCCAGGTCAGGAGCAGGTCACCGGCGGCCTGTCCGTGGACCAGGTCCCACAATCCCTGGTGGAAGGGCACGTACTGGTTGGCCTGGTCGTTGATCGCCCGGCCGGTGCCGCCGAAGGGGAAGGCGCCCCGGGCGGCCCAGGCCGCGCAGAAGGCGCCCGAGGTGACGAGGAAGGCCAGCAGGGGCCCGTACAGCCGGGCCGGGCGGGGGCGCCGGGGGCGCGGCGGCGCCGGATCGCGGCTGCCCACGGGGTGCGGGCTGTCGGCCGTCGCCGGCTGCGAGGTGACCGTCCCCAATGTCCCGCTCCCTCATGGTCGTGCCGTTCGGGCCTGATCGTGCCGTTCGGGCTGAATCGGTCGGCAGTGTAGGCCTCGCGGGCCTGCCCGGACGGCCCGCGGGGCCGCGTCCGCAGGGCCGTACGGAGCCCCGTACGGCCATCCGTGGAGGGGTGGGCGCGAGGCCGGGCGCGGGCCGGAACAGGGCCCGGACCTGCGCTCGGGCGGACGGCCCGGCCGGCGGCCCATAGCACGCCCGGGCCACATCCGCGCGCCGGAGGGGCCGCAGGGCGGTGTCGCCCGTGCGGCGTACGGGCCGTGGCGATCTCGCCACTTCCGCGGCCAGGCTTTTGTTTTGACCGGAGTGGATGCGATAGGTACGCTCAGACCTTGTGCCTGGGGTGTGCCTGGGCTCCCGTGCGTGTCCATCAACCGCATGCGAGCCGAGTCAGCCACCGCGATCCATGCGTTTCCGTGCTTGCGCGGAGGTCCGCCGGATCCGACACACCCGACCGCGTGGGTCGGCAAATGTTCCAGGTTAGCTTCACTACACGGCACACAGAAACCGGAGAAGTAGTGCCTACGATCCAGCAGCTGGTCCGGAAGGGCCGGCAGGACAAGGTCGAGAAGACAAAGACCCCCGCGCTTGAGGCTTCGCCCCAGCGTCGTGGCGTCTGCACGCGAGTGTTCACGACCACCCCGAAGAAGCCGAACTCGGCGCTCCGTAAGGTCGCGCGTGTGCGTCTGACCTCCGGCATCGAGGTCACGGCCTACATTCCGGGTGAGGGACACAACCTGCAGGAGCACTCGATCGTGCTCGTGCGTGGTGGCCGTGTGAAGGACCTGCCGGGTGTTCGCTACAAGATCATCCGCGGTGCGCTTGACACCCAGGCTGTCAAGAACCGCAAGCAGGCCCGCAGCCGCTACGGCGCCAAGAAGGAGAAGTAAGAATGCCTCGTAAGGGCCCCGCCCCGAAGCGCCCGGTCATCATCGACCCGGTCTACGCATCTCCTCTGGTGACGTCGCTCATCAACAAGATCCTCCTGAACGGCAAGCGCTCCACCGCCGAGCGCATCGTCTACGGCGCCATGGAAGGCCTCCGCGAGAAGACCGGCAACGACCCGGTCATCACGCTGAAGCGCGCGCTGGAGAACGTCAAGCCGTCCCTCGAGGTCAAGTCCCGCCGTGTCGGTGGCGCGACCTACCAGGTTCCGGTTGAGGTCAAGCCGGGCCGCCAGTCGACCCTCGCGCTGCGCTGGCTCGTGGGTTACTCCCGCGCCCGCCGCGAGAAGACGATGACCGAGCGCCTCATGAACGAGCTGCTCGACGCCTCGAACGGTCTTGGCGCTGCCGTCAAGAAGCGTGAGGACACGCACAAGATGGCCGAGTCCAACAAGGCCTTCGCGCACTACCGCTGGTAATCGCAACCCACATCGAGACCGAGAGAAGACTGAGCCGATATGGCTACCACTTCGCTTGACCTGGCCAAGGTGCGCAACATCGGCATCATGGCTCACATCGACGCGGGCAAGACGACGACCACCGAGCGCATCCTGTTCTACACCGGTGTGTCTTACAAGATCGGTGAAGTCCACGACGGCGCTGCCACGATGGACTGGATGGAGCAGGAGCAGGAGCGCGGCATCACGATCACGTCCGCCGCGACGACCTGCCACTGGCCGCTCGAGGACGTCGACCACACCATCAACATCATCGACACCCCGGGTCACGTTGACTTCACGGTCGAGGTGGAGCGTTCGCTCCGCGTCCTCGACGGTGCCGTCACCGTGTTCGACGGTGTCGCCGGTGTGGAGCCGCAGTCCGAGACGGTGTGGCGTCAGGCCGACCGTTACGGCGTTCCGCGTATCTGCTTCGTCAACAAGCTCGACCGCACCGGCGCCGAGTTCCACCGCTGCGTCGACATGATCAAGGACCGCCTCGGTGCGGTTCCGATCGTCATGCAGCTCCCCATCGGGGCCGAGGCCGACTTCCAGGGTGTCGTCGACCTCGTCACGATGAAGGCGTTCGTCTGGTCCGCCGAGGCGACCAAGGGCGAGATGTACGACATCGTCGACATCCCGGCCACGCACACCGAGGCTGCTGAAGAGTGGCGCGGCAAGCTGGTCGAGACCGTCGCCGAGAACGACGACGAGATCATGGAGCTCTTCCTGAACGGCGACGAGCCGTCCGTGGAGCAGCTGCACGCCGCCGTCCGTCGCATCATCCTCGGCTCCGGCAAGGGCAAGGGCGAGCCCACGATCACCGCGGTGTTCTGTGGCACGGCGTTCAAGAACAAGGGCGTTCAGCCCCTGCTCGACGCTGTCGTCCGCTACCTGCCGTCGCCGCTGGACATCGAGGCCATCGAGGGCCACGACGTCCGCGACGCCGAGGTCGTCGTGAAGCGCAAGCCTTCCGACGAGGAGCCGCTCGCGGCTCTGGCGTTCAAGATCATGAGCGACCCGCACCTCGGCAAGCTCACCTTCGTCCGGGTTTACTCGGGCCGCCTGGAGGCCGGCACTGCGGTGCTGAACTCCGTCAAGGGCAAGAAGGAGCGCATCGGCAAGATCTACCGCATGCACGCGAACAAGCGTGAGGAGATCGACTCGGTGGGCGCCGGCGACATCGTCGCCGTGATGGGCCTGAAGCAGACCACCACTGGTGAGACGCTGTGCGACGACAAGCAGCCCGTGATCCTGGAGTCCATGGACTTCCCGGCTCCGGTCATCCAGGTCGCCATCGAGCCCAAGTCCAAGGGTGACCAGGAGAAGCTGGGTGTCGCCATCCAGCGTCTCGCGGAGGAGGACCCCTCCTTCCACGTTCACTCGGACGAGGAGACCGGTCAGACCATCCTCGGCGGTATGGGCGAGCTGCACCTCGAGGTGCTGGTCGACCGTATGAAGCGCGAGTTCAAGGTCGAGGCCAACGTCGGTAAGCCGCAGGTCGCGTACCGCGAGACGATCCGCAAGGCCGTCGAGCGTCACGACTACACCCACAAGAAGCAGACCGGTGGTACCGGTCAGTTCGCCAAGGTGCAGATCGCGATCGAGCCCATCACCGAGACCGACGGTCCGGCGTACGAGTTCGTGAACAAGGTCACCGGTGGCCGCGTGCCGAAGGAGTACATCCCTTCGGTCGACGCCGGTGCGCAGGAGGCCATGCAGTTCGGCATCCTGGCGGGCTACGAGATGACGGGCGTCCGCGTCACGCTTCTCGACGGTGGCTACCACGAGGTCGACTCCTCCGAGCTCGCGTTCAAGATCGCCGGTTCGCAGGCCTTCAAGGAGGCCGCGCGCAAGGCTTCTCCCGTGCTCCTTGAGCCGATGATGGCCGTCGAGGTCACCACGCCCGAGGACTACATGGGTGACGTCATCGGTGACATCAACTCCCGCCGTGGCCAGATCCAGGCCATGGAGGAGCGTCACGGTGCTCGCGTCGTGAAGGGCCTCGTGCCCCTTTCGGAGATGTTCGGCTACGTCGGAGACCTCCGCAGCAAGACCTCGGGTCGCGCCAGCTACTCGATGCAGTTCGACTCCTACGCCGAGGTTCCCCGGAACGTCGCTGAGGAGATCATCGCGAAGGCCAAGGGCGAGTAACTCTTCCGAGTACACGCTTTAGGCTTGTCACCGGAGTCTCTGGGGCAACAGGAATAACCTCCCGTTGCCCCGGGGGACCGGCTTTCCAGCAAAGATCACCTGGCGCCGATGAGTAAGGCGTACAGAACCACTCTCCAGGAGGACCCCGTGGCGAAGGCGAAGTTCGAGCGGACTAAGCCGCACGTCAACATCGGCACCATCGGTCACATTGACCACGGTAAGACGACCCTCACGGCCGCCATTACCAAGGTGCTGCACGACGCGTACCCGGACCTGAACGAGGCCTCGGCCTTCGACCAGATCGACAAGGCTCCTGAGGAGCGCCAGCGCGGTATCACCATCTCCATCGCGCACGTCGAGTACCAGACCGAGGCGCGTCACTACGCCCACGTCGACTGCCCGGGTCACGCTGACTACATCAAGAACATGATCACCGGTGCCGCGCAGATGGACGGCGCGATCCTCGTGGTCGCCGCCACCGACGGCCCGATGCCGCAGACCAAGGAGCACGTGCTCCTGGCCCGCCAGGTCGGCGTCCCCTACATCGTTGTCGCCCTGAACAAGGCCGACATGGTGGACGACGAGGAGATCCTGGAGCTCGTCGAGCTCGAGGTCCGTGAGCTGCTCTCCGAGTACGAGTTCCCGGGCGACGACCTGCCGGTCGTCCGCGTCTCCGCGCTGAAGGCCCTCGAGGGCGACAAGGAGTGGGGCGAGAAGCTTCTCGGCCTCATGTCCGCCGTCGACGAGGCCATCCCGACCCCGCCGCGTGACACCGAGAAGCCGTTCCTCATGCCCGTCGAGGACGTCTTCACGATCACCGGTCGCGGTACGGTCGTCACCGGCCGTATCGAGCGTGGTGTCCTGAAGGTCAACGAGACCGTCGACATCATCGGTATCAAGGAAGAGAAGACCACCACCACGGTCACCGGTATCGAGATGTTCCGCAAGCTGCTCGACGAGGGCCAGGCCGGCGAGAACGTCGGTCTGCTCCTCCGTGGCATCAAGCGCGAGGACGTCGAGCGCGGCCAGGTCATCATCAAGCCCGGTTCGGTCACCCCGCACACCGAGTTCGAGGCCCAGGCCTACATCCTGTCGAAGGACGAGGGTGGCCGTCACACCCCGTTCTTCAACAACTACCGTCCGCAGTTCTACTTCCGTACCACGGACGTCACGGGTGTCGTCACCCTGCCGGCCGGCACGGAGATGGTCATGCCGGGCGACAACACCGAGATGTCGGTCGCGCTGATCCAGCCGGTCGCCATGGAGGAGGGCCTGAAGTTCGCCATCCGTGAGGGTGGTCGTACCGTGGGCGCCGGCCAGGTCACCAAGATCACGAAGTAAGTATTCGTGCTCTGACCTGGTAGCTCGCTGAAGCGAGCACCAAGTTCCACTGAGGGCCCCGTCCCACCGCTCCGGCGGAGGGACGGGGCCTTCGGCGTTCCCGCCGCAACGCTGCTCCCAAGTGCGCGCGGCCGTACGCCGGGTGCCCCGTGTCCTTGGTCACGACCGGCGGCCGGCGGCCGGGCCGGCGGCACCGTCCGCGCGGCCGGTCCGTACCAAGGGGGCGATGCGCGGCCGGACTTCGCCGACCTGCTGAGACGTCCGCCGAGTGGCCGGTGGTGCGGGCGTGGCCGCCTTGACTCGAACGTCATCCGGCCGTGCCTGGGACGACTCCTTTCCGGCCCGGCTGGCGTCATCCGGTGCCATATGCTTGTCCCACAAAGATGTTGGCCCCTTCGCGCGAAAGGCGCCGCCCGCTGTGCGACTCTCCGTCCTGACCTCCATCTCCGGTCTTCTGGTGCTGGGGTACATCCTCGAACTGCTGCGCCGTCAGCAATTGCGGGAGAAGTACGCTGCGATATGGCTCGGCATCGGGCTGCTGGTCGCGCCGATCGGGTTCGTGCCCGACCTCCTGGACCCGATCGCCAAGACCCTCGGCGTGGCCTCCGGAGCGAGCCTGGTCCTGTTCAGCGGCTTCGTGCTGGTCCTGCTGGTCAGCCTGCACCTGAGCTGGGAGACCAGCCGCCTGGAGGCGGAGACCCGCACCCTCGCGGAGGACGTCGCGCTGATCCGCGCCCATCTCGTCCAGCAGGGCGGTTACCCCAGCACGTCGCCGCGCACGGAGGACTCCGGCGCCACCGAGGCACAGGTGAATTCGTGAACGACGGTCGTCGCGTTCTGATCATTCTTCCCGCCTGGAACGAGGAGGAGGGCCTGCCCTCCGTCCTGCGCGAGATCCAGGAGCAGCTGCCCTACGTCGACACCCTCGTGGTCGACGACGGCTCGGCGGACAACACGGCCGAGGTGGCCCGGGCGGCCGGCTCGGCCGTCGCCCAGCTGCCGTTCAACCTCGGCGTCGGCGGCGCGATGCGGCTCGGCTACCGCTACGCGCAGCAGCACGGCTACGACGTGGCGATCCAGGTGGACGCCGACGGCCAGCACGACCCCGCGTACGTCCCGGCGCTGCTGGAGCGGCTCGCCGTCGGCGACGCCGACCTCGTCATAGGCGCCCGGTTCGCCGGCGACGGCGACTACCAGGTGGGCGGCCCGCGCAAGTGGGCCATGAAGCTGCTGTCCGTGGTGCTCTCGCGGATCACCCGCACCAAGCTCACCGACACCACCTCGGGCTTCCGGGCCTGCAACCGCCCGCTCATAGAGTTCTTCGCCCGCTGGTACCCCGTGGAGTACCTCGGCGACACCATCGAGTCCATGGTGGGCGCGGCCCGCTCCGGCTACACCGTGCGCCAGATCCCCGTCGCCATGCGGGAACGGACCACCGGCCGCCCGAGCGCCTCGCCGTTCCGGGCGATGGTCTACCTCACCCGCGCCGGCCTGGTGCTGCTGCTCGCGATGATCCGCCGCATGCCCGAGGAGCTCAAGGCGTTCACGCCGGGCTCCCCGGCGTACGTCGCGGCCCAGGAGCGCACCGCCAAACTGGTCGCCCACGAGCTGACCAAGGCCTGACACCTCACGGAAGTGTGACCTGTAGTGACGAGACTGGCGCCCACGTCCCCCGCGGACCCGGAGGCCGCCGGTACCGCCGGGGATCCCCCGGCGGACAGCCGCACCCCGGCGGGGTGGTGGCACGCCAAGTGGGTCGTGCCGTCGGCGCTGGCCGTGGGCTACGTGCTCAACGTGCTGTTCCGGATCTCGCTGGTCACGAAGCAGGACTATCCGACGGTCAGCCCGGACGAGCAGATGTACCTGGTGATGGCCAGGGTCCTGGCCGGCCTGCCGACCACCGAGATCCCCCGCAACCAGGTCATCCCCGGCGGCTACTCGCTGCTGATCTCGCCCGCCCTGCGCATCACGCAGGACCCGGTGCACGCCTACCACCTGATCATGGGCATCAACGCCCTGATCAGCTGCCTGGTGCTGCTGGTGGCGTACTGGGGGATGCGCCGGCTGAAGGTCTCCCGGCCGGTCTCGTACGTCGTCGCCTGCGCCGTGGTGCTGGTGCCACCGGTGGTCTTCTACTCCCAGTTCGCGATGGCGGACACCCCGCTGCCGGTCCTGGTGCTGTCCTGGCTGATCGGCCTGCACGGCCTGCTCTCCGAGGGCACCCGCAAGCGCCGCGTCCGGTTCGGCCTGCTGGCGGCCTTCGCCGCCGGGTACTGCCTGCTCACGCACGACCGCGGCGGCGTGATCGTCATGCTGACCGGGCTGGTGCTGCTCGTGACGCTGGCCCTCAGGTGGGCGCCCCGGATCGCCGCCCTGCTCGCGCTGGGCCTGCTGGCCGTGATGTTCGCCGTCAAGCAGCTGATGACCGCCTGGCTGATCTCCCGGATCGACGGTGCCAAGCCGAGCGAGGTCGGCAACATCGTCCTGCAGACCCTCGTGGACACCGGCCTGATGCGCCGCACCCTGATGCGGACCGTCGGTCACCTCTGGTACTTCATGACCAGCACCTGGGGCCTAGGCGCCCTCGCCCTGGTGGTCTGCGCGTACGCGGTCCTCAGCTCGCGCTTCACCCGGGCCGACCGCGTCGTGGCCTTCGTGGCGGTCGCGCTGCTGGGCGGCATCGCCCTCGCCGCGGCCGCAGGCCTGCCCGCCGACCGCCGCATCGACACCATCGTCTACGCCCGCTACCTGTCCCTGCTGGTCCCCGTGTACCTCCTGGTCGCTGCGGCGACCCTGTACCGCCTCCGCAGCCGGAGGAAGCTCCTCGCCCTCGGCGGGGCCGCCGCCGGCCTCACGCTGGCGCTCACGGCGGTACTGCTCCACATGGCCGGCGAGGAGTTCGGCAGGTCCTGGTTCATCGTCTGGGGCCTGCCCGACGCGACCTTCCTCTCCAGCCTCTGGGCGGAGGACTGGGGCAGCTTCCACCCGGCGCGCACCACCGCCGTGGCCCTGATCGCGCTCGCCGCCGTACTCCTGGTGCGGCTGCTCGGCGGAGTCCGCCGGACCGCTCTCGCCGCCGGTGCCGCCGGGGTGGCGATGGCGCTGTTCGCCGTCTGGGGAACCGTGGCCATCACCGACAACATCACGAAGCCCTTCGCGCAGGCGCGCTACGCCGATGCCACCGGCTTCATCGAGGACGCGGGCATCCGCCCCGGCGAACGGCTGGTGATGGACGCGGACGTCCACTGGAAGATCCGGGCGACGATGGCCTACGAGGTGCTCGACGGCCGGGTCTGGACCCGCTCCCTGATCGAGGGCCAGACCCCGCCGGCCGGGGCCGACGTAGCCCTCCTGGCCCTCACCGACCCCCAGGCCGCGCCCACCGAGAGCTGGCGCAACGCCCCGGCCGGCTGGCACGTCGACCGGGACATCCGCGAGCGCCAGTACGTGATCTGGCGACGGGACTGACCCCCGGCCCGGTGGCGGAGGCCCTGCCGGGGCCCCGTCACCGAGCGTGGCGCGGTTTGACGTGATCGCTCCGAGGGGTATTCTCTTCGGCCCGATTGGCGCAGTACGTGTCTTGTATGGCAGACTACTCAAGTTGCTCGGTTGAGTGCCGATGCTGCGCGCCTCCCGCCGGGAGGACCGGAAGCGAGTCCCACAGTACTCGTCGCCTTTATCTGCCCCTCGGGGCAGCAATGGGGCGGACGTACGGGAATCTTCCGGGAAGTGTCAGCGAGGTGCCGACCAGGCGCTCGGTGGGTGTTTCTCCCCCGAACCGCGGTCTTGGGACCGCACCCCCTTGGCAGGGAATTTCTGTATGGAAATTTCTTTGGAGGGAGTGCGACACGCCCGACCGCGTGGGTCGGAGGAGGAGCCGCGGGTCACCCCGCAGCCGGCCGAGAGTCAGAGCGTTTTCACACGAGACAAAGGACTACGAAGTAGCCATGGCGGGACAGAAGATCCGCATCCGGCTCAAGGCCTACGACCACGAGGTCATCGACTCCTCGGCGAAGAAGATCGTCGAGACGGTGACCCGCACTGGTGCGTCGGTCGCAGGCCCGGTGCCGCTGCCCACTGAGAAGAACGTGTACTGCGTCATCAAGTCGCCGCACAAGTACAAGGACTCGCGCGAGCACTTCGAGATGCGCACGCACAAGCGCCTGATCGACATCCTCGACCCGACGCCCAAGACCGTTGACTCGCTGATGCGCCTGGACCTTCCGGCCGGCGTTGACATCGAGATCAAGCTCTGAGAGGCGTCGAGAAGATGGCAAAGCAGATCAAGGGCGTCCTGGGCGAGAAGCTCGGCATGACCCAGGTCTGGGACGAGAACAACCGTGTCGTCCCGGTGACCGTTGTCAAGGCCGGGCCCTGCGTCGTTACCCAGGTCCGTACGAACGACATCGACGGCTACGAGTCGGTCCAGATCGCCTTCGGCGAGATCGACCCGCGCAAGGTGAACAAGCCCCTCAAGGGCCACTTCGCCAAGGCCGACGTGACCCCCCGCCGCCACCTGGTGGAGCTCCGCACCTCCGACGCCAGCGAGTACACGCTCGGCCAGGAGATCACTGCTGAGGTGTTCGAGTCCGGCGTCAAGGTTGACGTCACGGGCAACAGCAAGGGCAAGGGCTTCGCCGGTGTCATGAAGCGGCACAACTTCCGGGGCCTCGGCGCCGGTCACGGTGTGCAGCGCAAGCACCGCTCCCCCGGTTCGATCGGTGGCTGCGCCACCCCTGGGCGTGTCTTCAAGGGCATGCGCATGGCCGGTCGTATGGGCAACGAGCGCGTCACCACCCAGAACCTGACCATCCACGCGGTTGACGCGGAGAAGGGTCTGCTCCTCATCAAGGGCGCGGTCCCCGGTCCGAACGGCGGCCTCGTCCTGGTCCGTACCGCGGCCAAGGGGGCTTGAGGTAATGAGCACCATTGACATCCTTTCGCCGGCAGGCGACAAGGCCGGTACCGTCGAGCTCCCCGCGGAGATCTTCGACGCGAAGACCAGCGTTCCGCTGATCCACCAGGTCGTTGTCGCCCAGCTGGCAGCTGCCCGTCAGGGCACGCACAAGACCAAGCGTCGCGGCGAAGTCCGTGGTGGTGGCCGCAAGCCGTACCGCCAGAAGGGCACCGGCCGCGCCCGTCAGGGTTCGACCCGCGCTCCGCAGTTCGTCGGCGGTGGCGTCGTCCACGGCCCGCAGCCGCGTGACTACTCGCAGCGGACCCCCAAGAAGATGAAGGCTGCCGCCCTCCGCGGTGCCCTCTCGGACCGCGCGCGTCACTCCCGCATCCACGTCGTCACCGGCGTGGTCGAGGGTGCTGCCTCCACGAAGGCCGCCAAGACGCTGTTCGGCAAGATCTCGGAGCGCAAGAACGTGCTCCTGGTCGTCGAGCGCGCCGACGAGGCCGCGTGGCTGTCCGCCCGCAACCTGCCCCAGGTTCACATCCTGGAGCCGGGCCAGCTGAACACGTACGACGTGATCGTCTCTGACGACGTGGTCTTCACTCAGGCCGCTTTCGAGTCCTTCGTGTCTGGCCCCAAGGCCGATGAGACCGAAGGGAGCGACGCCTGATGTCTGAGGCGACCGTTACCAGCAAGACCTTCACTGACCCGCGCGACCTGCTGATCAAGCCGGTTGTCTCGGAGAAGAGCTACGCGCTGCTGGACGAGAACAAGTACACGTTCATCGTCGCGCCCGGCGCCAACAAGACCCAGATCAAGCAGGCCGTCGAAGCGGTCTTCTCGGTCAAGGTCACCGGGGTCAACACGATCAACCGTCAGGGTAAGCGCAAGCGCACCAAGACCGGTTTCGGCAAGCGCGCCAACACCAAGCGCGCCATCGTGACCCTCGCTGAGGGCGACCGAATCGACATCTTCGGCGGCCAGGCCTCCTAACGGAGGTCTAGTCGTCCGGAATCGGACGAGGACTGAGAAATGGGTATCCGCAAGTACAAGCCGACGACCCCGGGCCGTCGTGGCTCCAGCGTCGCCGACTTTGTCGAGATCACGCGGTCCACGCCGGAGAAGTCGCTGGTTCGCCCGCTGCACAGCAAGGGCGGCCGTAACAACACCGGTCGGATCACCGTTCGCCACCAGGGTGGTGGACACAAGCGCGCCTACCGCGTGATCGACTTCCGTCGTCACGACAAGGACGGCGTGCCGGCCAAGGTCGCGCACATCGAGTACGACCCCAACCGCACTGCGCGCATCGCGCTCCTGCACTACGCCGACGGCGAGAAGCGCTACATCATCGCGCCGAAGAGCCTGAAGCAGGGTGACCGGATCGAGAACGGCCCCACGGCCGACATCAAGCCCGGTAACAACCTCGCGCTCCGCAACATCCCGGTCGGTACCACGATCCACGCGATCGAGCTCCGTCCCGGTGGCGGCGCGAAGTTCGCCCGTTCGGCCGGTGCCTCCGTGCAGCTGCTGGCGAAGGAGGGCACCATGGCCCACCTTCGTATGCCGTCCGGTGAGATCCGTCTCGTCGACGCGCGCTGCCGCGCCACGGTCGGCGAGGTCGGCAACGCCGAGCAGTCGAACATCAACTGGGGCAAGGCCGGCCGCATGCGCTGGAAGGGCGTTCGCCCGTCCGTCCGCGGTGTCGCGATGAACCCGGTTGACCACCCGCACGGTGGTGGTGAGGGCAAGACCAGTGGTGGTCGCCACCCGGTCTCCCCGTGGGGTCAGAAGGAGGGTCGTACTCGCTCGCCGAAGAAGGCTTCGAGCAAGTACATCGTCCGCCGCCGCAAGACGAACAAGAAGCGCTAGGAGCGGGTTTAGATGCCGCGCAGTCTCAAGAAGGGGCCCTTCGTCGACGACCACCTCGTAAAGAAGGTGGACGTCCAGAACGAAGCCGGCACCAAGAACGTCATCAAGACCTGGTCCCGTCGCTCGATGATCATCCCCAGCATGCTGGGTCACACCATCGCGGTGCACAACGGCAAGACCCACGTCCCGGTGTTCGTCACCGAGTCGATGGTCGGCCACAAGCTCGGCGAGTTCTCGCCGACTCGCACCTTCCGCGGCCACGTCAAGGACGACCGGAAGTCGAAGCGCCGCTAAAGGCGGGGTGGTTACGACTATGACTTACACCGAAGGGACAACCATGGAAGCCAGGGCCCAGGCGCGGTACATCCGCGTCACGCCCATGAAGGCCCGCCGAGTGGTGGACCTTATCCGTGGCATGGATGCCACGGAGGCTCAGGCGGTCCTGCGTTTCGCCCCGCAGGCCGCGAGCGTGCCGGTCGGCAAGGTGCTTGACAGCGCCATTGCCAACGCCGCACACAACTACAACCACCCGGACGCCTCCACGCTGGTCATCAGCGAGGCGTACGTGGACGAGGGCCCGACCCTGAAGCGGTTCCGTCCGCGTGCGCAGGGCCGTGCCTACCGGATCCGCAAGCGGACCAGCCACATCACCGTGGTCGTCAGCAGCAAGGAAGGTTCCCGGTAATGGGCCAGAAGGTAAACCCGCACGGGTTCCGGCTCGGCATCACCACCGACTTCAAGTCGCGTTGGTACGCCGACAAGCTGTACAAGGACTACGTCAAGGAAGACGTCGCCATCCGTCGGATGATGACGTCCGGCATGGAGCGCGCCGGCATCTCGAAGGTTGAGATCGAGCGCACCCGTGACCGCGTGCGTGTGGACATCCACACCGCTCGTCCGGGCATCGTCATCGGCCGCCGTGGCGCCGAGGCCGACCGCATCCGCGGCGACCTCGAGAAGCTCACGGGCAAGCAGGTCCAGCTGAACATCCTCGAGGTCAAGAACCCCGAGCTCGATGCCCAGCTGGTTGCCCAGGCCGTTGCCGAGCAGCTCTCCTCCCGCGTCTCCTTCCGTCGCGCCATGCGTAAGAGCATGCAGGGCACGATGAAGGCCGGCGCCAAGGGCATCAAGATCCAGTGCGGCGGTCGCCTCGGCGGCGCCGAGATGTCCCGCTCCGAGTTCTACCGCGAGGGTCGTGTGCCGCTGCACACGCTGCGCGCGAACGTGGACTACGGCTTCTTCGAGGCCAAGACCACCTTCGGCCGTATCGGTGTGAAGGTCTGGATCTACAAGGGCGACGTCAAGAACATCGCCGAGGTTCGCGCCGAGAACGCTGCGGCCCGTGCGGGTAACCGCCCGGCCCGTGGCGCGCAGGGCGCTGGCGACCGTCCCGCCGGCCGTGGTGGCCGTGGTGGCGAGCGCGGCGGCCGTGGTGGCCGCAAGCCGCAGCAGGCTGCTGGTGCCGAGGCCCCCAAGGCCGACGCTCCCGCCGCCGCTCCGGCCGAGAGCACCGGAACGGAGGCCTGACCGACATGCTGATCCCTCGTAGGGTCAAGCACCGCAAGCAGCACCACCCGAAGCGCAGCGGTATGGCCAAGGGCGGTACTGAGGTCTCGTTCGGCGAGTACGGCATCCAGGCGCTGACCCCGGCGTACGTGACGAACCGCCAGATCGAGGCGGCTCGTATCGCGATGACCCGCCACATCAAGCGTGGCGGCAAGGTCTGGATCAACATCTACCCGGACCGTCCGCTCACGAAGAAGCCTGCCGAGACCCGCATGGGTTCCGGTAAGGGTTCTCCCGAGTGGTGGATCGCCAACGTGCACCCGGGCCGGGTCATGTTCGAGCTGTCCTACCCGAACGAGAAGATTGCTCGTGAGGCGCTCACCCGCGCTGCTCACAAGCTTCCGATGAAGTGCCGGATTGTTCGGCGCGAGGCAGGTGAGTCGTGATGGCGACGGGAACCAAGGCGTCCGAGCTGCGTGAGCTCGGCAACGAGGAGCTCGTTGGCAAGCTGCGCGAGGCCAAGGAAGAGCTGTTCAAGCTGCGCTTCCAGGCGGCCACGGGTCAGCTGGAGAACAACGGCCGGCTCAAGTCCGTCCGTAAGGACATCGCTCGCATCTACACCCTGATGCACGAGCGTGAGCTCGGTATCGAGACGGTGGAGAGCGCCTGATGAGCGAGAACAACGTGACTGAGAAGACCGAGCGCGGTTTCCGCAAGACCCGTGAGGGTCTGGTCGTCAGCGACAAGATGGACAAGACCGTCGTCGTCGCCGTCGAGGACCGCGTGAAGCACGCCCTGTACGGCAAGGTCATCCGCCGTACGAACAAGCTCAAGGCGCACGACGAGCAGAACGCTGCCGGCGTCGGCGACCGCGTCCTCATCATGGAGACGCGTCCGCTGTCGGCGAGCAAGCGCTGGCGCATCGTCGAGATCCTCGAGAAGGCCAAGTAAGCACCTGAGGGGTTTCCCTTAGGTTCGTTCCGCCAGGCTCGGTGGGGGCGGTAGCTCTTCGGAGTGAGGCCCCCGCCGGGAACCGGCAGACAAACAGGAGATACACGTGATCCAGCAGGAGTCGCGACTGCGTATCGCCGACAACACTGGTGCGAAGGAAATCCTTTGCATCCGTGTTCTCGGTGGTTCCGGTCGCCGCTACGCGGGCATCGGTGACGTCATCGTCGCCACCGTCAAGGACGCGATCCCCGGTGGCAACGTGAAGAAGGGTGACGTCGTCAAGGCGGTCATCGTTCGCACCGTCAAGGAGCGTCGCCGCCAGGACGGCTCGTACATCCGCTTCGACGAGAACGCCGCTGTCATTCTGAAGAACGACGGCGACCCTCGCGGCACCCGTATCTTCGGCCCGGTGGGCCGTGAGCTGCGCGAGAAGAAGTTCATGAAGATCATCTCGCTCGCGCCGGAGGTGCTGTAAGCATGAAGATCAAGAAGGGCGACCTGGTTCAGGTCATCACCGGTAAGGACAAGGGCAAGCAGGGCAAGGTCATCGTCGCCTTCCCCGCTGACAACCGCGTCCTCGTCGAGGGTGTCAACCGGGTCAAGAAGCACACCAAGGCCGGCCAGACCGCTGGTGGCTCGCAGACCGGTGGCATCGTGATCACCGAGGCGCCGATCCACGTCAGCAACGTTCAGCTGGTTGTGGAGAAGGACGGCCAGAAGGTCGTTACCCGCGTCGGTTTCCGCTTCGACGACGAGGGCAACAAGATCCGCGTTGCCAAGCGGACGGGTGAGGACATCTGATGGCTACCACTCCGCGTCTCAAGACGAAGTACCGCGAGGACATCTCGGGCAAGCTGCGTGAGGAGTTCTCCTACGAGAACGTCATGCAGATCCCCGGTCTCGTGAAGATCGTGGTCAACATGGGTGTGGGCGACGCCGCCCGCGACTCCAAGCTGATCGACGGCGCCATCAAGGACCTGACGACGATCACCGGTCAGAAGCCGGCCGTCACGAAGGCCCGGAAGTCCATCGCGCAGTTCAAGCTGCGTGAGGGTCAGCCGATCGGCTGCCACGTCACCCTCCGTGGTGACCGCATGTGGGAGTTCCTGGACCGTACGCTGTCGCTCGCGCTGCCGCGTATCCGTGACTTCCGTGGTCTGTCGCCGAAGCAGTTCGACGGCCGTGGCAACTACACCTTCGGTCTCACGGAGCAGGTCATGTTCCACGAGATCGACCAGGACAAGATCGACCGTACCCGGGGTATGGACATCACCGTGGTCACCACGGCGACCAACGACGACGAGGGCCGTGCCCTCCTTCGTCACCTCGGCTTCCCCTTCAAGGAGGCGTAAGCGAGATGGCGAAGAAGGCTCTCATCGCGAAGGCTGCCCGCAAGCCCAAGTTCGGTGTGCGTGCGTACACCCGCTGCCAGCGCTGCGGTCGTCCCCACTCCGTGTACCGCAAGTTCGGCCTGTGCCGCGTGTGCCTTCGTGAGATGGCTCACCGTGGCGAGCTGCCGGGCGTGACCAAGAGCTCCTGGTAATTCCCCCTCGTCCGTAAGGACTTGGGCGGTACCAGGCACTCTCGGTAAGCATCTGGACGGTGGGTGCCCAGCCCCGCATGCCTTAGGCTTGTGTGGTTGGGCGTCTGCCGCCCATAACGACTTACTACGCCGTAGGTCCCCGCACCGCACCCGTCCCGCCACTGAGTGGGGAGAGGGATGGCGCATACAGGAAACCCCGGCGAGAGAGGCCGAAGGCCACTTCATGACCATGACTGACCCGATCGCAGACATGCTCACGCGTCTGCGTAACGCTAACTCGGCGTACCACGACACCGTCGTGATGCCGCACAGCAAGATCAAGTCGCACATCGCAGAGATCCTCAAGCAGGAGGGTTTCATCACCGGCTGGAAGGTCGAGGACGCCGAGGTCGGCAAGAACCTCGTCCTCGAGCTGAAGTTCGGGCCGAACCGCGAGCGCTCCATTGCGGGCATCAAGCGGATCTCGAAGCCCGGTCTGCGCGTGTACGCGAAGTCCACCAACCTGCCGAAGGTGCTCGGCGGCCTGGGCGTGGCGATCATCTCCACGTCCCACGGCCTCCTCACCGGCCAGCAGGCAGGCAAGAAGGGCGTAGGTGGGGAAGTCCTCGCCTACGTCTGGTAGTCGGGAACGGAGGAAAAGCAATGTCGCGAATCGGCAAGCTCCCCATCCAGGTTCCCGCCGGTGTGGACGTCACCATCGACGGCCAGGCGGTCGCTGTGAAGGGCCCCAAGGGTTCCCTCGCGCTGACCGTCAAGGCGCCGATCGAGATCGTCAAGGGTGAGGACGGCGTTCTGAACGTCACCCGCCCCAACGACGAGCGTCAGAACAAGGCCCTGCACGGCCTGTCCCGCACGCTGGTGGCGAACATGATCACCGGTGTGACCACGGGATACGTCAAGGCTCTCGAGATCAGCGGTGTCGGTTACCGCGTGGCCGCGAAGGGCTCCAACCTGGAGTTCCAGCTCGGCTACAGCCACCCGATCCTGGTGGAGGCGCCCGAGGGCATCTCCTTCAAGGTCGAGTCGCCGACCAAGTTCACGGTCGAGGGCATCGACAAGCAGAAGGTCGGCGAGGTCGCCGCCAACATCCGCAAGCTGCGGAAGCCCGACCCGTACAAGGCCAAGGGTGTCAAGTACGCCGGCGAAGTCATCCGCCGCAAGGTCGGAAAGGCTGGTAAGTAGCCATGGCATACGGTGTGAAGATCGCCAAGGGCGACGCGTACAAGCGCGCTGCCAAGGCTCGCCGCCACATCCGCATCCGCAAGAACGTCTCGGGTACGGCGGAGCGTCCGCGCCTCGTCGTGACGCGTTCCAACCGCAACATCGTTGCTCAGGTCATCGACGACCTCCAGGGTCACACCCTGGCGTCCGCGTCGACCCTGGACGCTTCGATCCGCGGTGGCGAAGGCGACAAGAGCGCCCAGGCCCAGGCTGTCGGCGCGCTCGTCGCCGAGCGTGCCAAGGCTGCGGGTGTCGAGACCGTCGTGTTCGACCGCGGTGGCAACCGATACGCCGGGCGCATTGCCGCTCTGGCTGACGCCGCCCGCGAAGCCGGGCTGAAGTTCTAAGCCCCGGTTCCGGGACTCACGGACGTAACAGAGAGAGGTAATCCAATGGCTGGACCCCAGCGCCGCGGAAGCGGTGCCGGTGGCGGCGAGCGGCGGGACCGGAAGGGTCGCGACGGTGGCCCTGCCGCCGAGAAGACCGCTTACGTTGAGCGCGTTGTCGCGATCAACCGCGTCGCCAAGGTTGTCAAGGGTGGTCGCCGCTTCAGCTTCACCGCGCTGGTCGTGGTGGGCGACGGTGACGGCACGGTAGGTGTCGGTTACGGCAAGGCCAAGGAAGTTCCCGCGGCCATCGCCAAGGGTGTCGAGGAAGCCAAGAAGAACTTCTTCAAGGTTCCGCGCATCCAGGGCACCATCCCTCACCCGATCACGGGCGAGCGTGCCGCGGGCGTCGTGCTCCTGAAGCCGGCTGCCCCCGGTACCGGTGTTATCGCCGGTGGCCCGGTGCGCGCCGTTCTGGAGTGCGCCGGCGTTCACGACATCCTGTCGAAGTCGCTCGGCTCGTCCAACGCGATCAACATCGTGCACGCGACCGTTGCTGCGCTCAAGGGCCTGCAGCGTCCCGAGGAGATCGCGGCTCGCCGTGGTCTGCCCCTCGAGGACGTCGCTCCCGCGGCTCTGCTTCGTGCGCGTGCCGGGGCGGGGGCTGCGTAATGGCTCGCCTCAAGATCACGCAGACGAAGTCGTACATCGGCAGCAAGCAGAACCACCGCGACACTCTGCGTTCGCTCGGGCTCAAGCGCCTGAACGACGTGGTCGTCAAGGAGGACCGCCCCGAGTTCCGCGGAATGGTGCAGACCGTCCGCCACCTCGTGACGGTTGAGGAGGTTGACTAACATGGCTGAGAACAGCCCGCTGAAGGCCCACAACCTCCGTCCCGCCCCCGGTGCCAAGACCGCGAAGACCCGTGTCGGTCGTGGTGAGGCGTCGAAGGGTAAGACGGCCGGTCGTGGTACGAAGGGCCAGAAGGCCCGTTACCAGATCCCGCAGCGCTTCGAGGGTGGGCAGATGCCCCTCCACATGCGCCTGCCGAAGCTCAAGGGCTTCAAGAACCCGTTCCGCACCGAGTTCCAGGTCGTGAACCTGGACAAGCTCGGCGCTCTCTACCCCGAGGGTGGAGAGGTCACGGTGGCCGACCTGGTCGCCAAGGGCGCGGTTCGCAAGAACAGCCTCGTCAAGGTCCTGGGCCAGGGCGAGATCTCCGTGGCGCTGCAGGTTTCGGTTGACGCCGTCTCCGCCTCCGCCAAGGAGAAGATTGCCGCTGCCGGCGGCACTGTCACCGAGCTCGTCTAAGACGAATTCAGTGGCTAAATAGCTCGAAACCCGACCGGGGATGCCTCACATATGGGGCATCCCCGGTTGGTCGTTCCACGGAAGGCACACTCGCCGGTAAGGTGGCGTGCACCTTTGCTTTGTCGTATACGTCGATCCCTCAGACCGTCACCTCTGACGCAGTAGCGCGGGGGTCGCAGGAGGCACCGTGCTCACCGCGTTCGCCCGGGCGTTCAAGACGCCCGACCTGCGCAAGAAGCTGCTCTTCACGCTCGGCATCATCGTGCTGTTCCGGCTCGGGTCCCACATCCCGGTACCCGGCGTGAGCTACAAGAACGTTCAGATCTGTGTTGACCAGATGGGGAGCGGCAGCAACAGCCTCTTCGGTCTCGTCAACATGTTCAGCGGCGGTGCGCTGCTGCAGATCACGATCTTCGCGCTCGGCATCATGCCGTACATCACGGCGAGCATCATCCTGCAGCTGCTGACCGTGGTCATCCCGAAGCTGGAGACCCTCAAGAAAGAGGGTCAGTCCGGCACGGCGAAGATCACCCAGTACACGCGCTATCTGACGGTCGCACTCGCGATCCTGCAGGGCACCGGCCTCGTGGCCACCGCCCGCACTGGCGCCCTGTTCCAGGGCTGCCAGGTCGCCAGCCAGATCGTCCCGAACCGGTCGATCTTCACCACCGTCGTCATGGTCGTCACCATGACCGCCGGTACCTGTGTCGTCATGTGGCTCGGTGAGCTCATCACCGACCGCGGCATCGGCAACGGCATGTCGATCCTGATGTTCATCTCGATCGCCGCCGGCTTCATCAGCGCCCTGTGGGCCATCAAGGTCCAGGGCAAGATCGCCGACGGCTGGGTCGAGTTCGGCGTCGTGATGCTCGTCGGCCTCGCGATGGTCGGCCTGGTGGTCTTCGTCGAGCAGGCGCAGCGCCGGATCCCGGTCCAGTACGCGAAGCGCATGATCGGCCGTCGTGCCTACGGTGGTACCTCGACCTACATCCCGCTCAAGGTGAACCAGGCGGGCATCATCCCCGTCATCTTCGCCTCGTCGCTGCTCTACATCCCGGCACTGGTCGTACAGTTCAGCGGTTCCACCGCGGGCTGGGCCACCTGGATCAACAAGCACTTCGTCAAGGGCGACCACCCGTACTACATCGCGGTGTACTTCCTCCTGATCGTCTTCTTCGCGTTCTTCTACGTGGCGATTTCCTTCAACCCCGAGGAAGTTGCAGACAACATGAAGAAGTATGGTGGGTTCATCCCGGGTATCCGCGCCGGTCGACCCACCGCCGAGTACCTGAGCTACGTACTCAACCGGATCACCTGGCCGGGGTCGCTGTACCTGGGTCTCATCGCTCTTGTGCCGACGATGGCGTTGGCAGGCTTCGGAGCGAACCAGAACTTCCCGTTCGGCGGGACGAGCATCCTGATCATCGTGGGTGTGGGTCTGGAAACCGTGAAGCAGATCGAGAGCCAGCTCCAGCAGCGTAATTACGAAGGGTTCCTCCGCTGATGCGTATCGTCCTCGTCGGACCGCCCGGTGCGGGCAAGGGAACGCAGGCCGCGTTCCTTGCCAAGAACCTGTCGATCCCGCACATCTCCACGGGCGACCTGTTCCGGGCCAACATCAGCCAGGGCACCGAGCTCGGCAAGAGCGCGAAGTCGTACATGGACGCCGGTGAGCTCGTGCCGGACTCGGTCACCATCGGGATGGCCAAGGACCGGATGGAGCAGCCCGACGCCGCGAACGGCTTCCTGCTCGACGGCTTCCCCCGCAACCTCTCGCAGGCCGAGGCGCTCGACGAGATCCTCCAGGCGGCCGACCTGAGCCTGGACGCCGTCCTCGACCTGGAGGTCGAGGAGGACGAGGTCGTCAAGCGCATCGCGGGCCGCCGGACCTGCCGCAAGGACTCCGCGCACGTCTTCCACGTCACGTACGCCCCGCCGAAGGCCGAGGGCGTCTGCGACCACTGCGGCGGCGAGCTGTACCAGCGGGGCGACGACTCCGAGGACACGGTCCGTAACCGGCTGTCGGTCTACCACGCGGAGACCGAGCCGATCATCGACTACTACAAGGCCCAGGGCCTCGTGTCGACGATCCCCGCCCTCGGAGAGGTCGCGGAGATCACGAGGCGCGCGATGGAAGCCCTCAAGAAGTAGTACCCCGTAGTGCGAGTACGGCCGCGGTGTCCCCAGGGCATCGCGGCCGTACTGTTGAGAAGACCCGTACCGAAGCTGGAAGGCGTTTTTCATGGTCCAGATCAAGACCCCCGAGCAGATCGCGAAGATGCGCGAGGCAGGGCTGGTCGTCGCCGCGATCCACGCGGCCACCCGTGAGGCGGCCGTACCGGGCGCCACGACGCGGGATCTGGACATGGTGGCCCGCAAGGTGATCGCGGACGCCGGGGCCAAGTCGAACTTCCTCGGCTACGGCGGCTTCCCCGCGACCATCTGCACCTCGGTGAACGAGGTCGTCGTCCACGGCATCCCGGACGACAAGACGGTCCTCAAGGACGGCGACGTCATCTCCATCGACGCCGGCGCGATCGTGGACGGCTGGCACGGCGACGCCGCGTACACCGCCTTCGTGGGCTCTGGGCACGCCCCTGAGCTCCTGGAGCTCTCCCGGGTGACCGAGGAGTCCATGTGGGCCGGTATCGCCGCCATGAAGCTCGGCAGCCGCCTCGTGGACATCTCCAAGGCGATCGAGCAGTACATCCGCCGCCAGCCGCGGCCCGCCACCGGCAAGTACGGGATCATCGAGGACTACGGCGGCCACGGCATCGGGTCCGAGATGCACATGGACCCCCACCTGCTGAACTACGTCTCGCGCAAGCGGGGCAAGGGGATCAAGCTGGTCCCGGGCGTCTGCCTGGCGATCGAGCCCATGGTCTCCCTGGGCACCGCCCAGACGGAGGTACTGGCGGACGACTGGACGGTCATCACGACCGACGGCACCTGGTCCTCGCACTGGGAGCACTCCATCGCGCTGACGGAGGCCGGCCCCATCGTCCTGACCAGCCCGGACTGCGGCAAGGCGAAGCTGGCGGAGTACGGAGTCACCACGGCTCCGGACCCGCTCGGTTAATGATCTAGACTCTGGGGCAAACTTTCCGGATTCGTCTTTCTGGGTGCCCTGACGTAGACTGACTCGTCGGCTCTCGTGCACTTCCATGCCTGCATGGCGCACGGGGCCGATCAAGGTAGCCGATTCGAAAGGCGAAGCGTGGCCAAGAAGCAAGGTGCCATCGAAATCGAGGGCACCGTGATCGAGTCCCTCCCGAACGCGATGTTCAAGGTGGAACTCCAGAACGGTCACAAGGTCCTCGCGCACATCAGCGGCAAGATGCGCATGCACTACATCCGCATCCTCCCTGATGACCGGGTTGTCGTGGAGCTGTCTCCGTACGACCTGACGCGTGGCCGGATCGTCTACCGATACAAGTAGATCTTGTCCTCACTCCCGCTTGGGCGTCTTGTCCCTGCGCGGGTGGTGGCACTGACCCGGAGAACCTCACCAACATGAAGGTCAAGCCGAGCGTCAAGAAGATCTGCGACAAGTGCAAGGTGATCCGCCGTCACGGTCGGGTCATGGTCATCTGCGACAACCTGCGCCACAAGCAGCGCCAGGGCTGACGCACGCCGACCGACCTGCCTTCCGCAGTTCTTCGCGCGACGTAAGAAAACGTACATACGCAGAACCCGCCCAGCCCTGTACGGGGCCGGCGGTACCTCCGGCGGGGGCCGGGGACCCGGGCGTACCATCACCCATTTCGGAGTGGTCGGCGGTCGGGGTCGGTTCTGCGGAAGACCCCCGAACACACAGGAGCCATTGAATGGCACGCGTTTCCGGTGTTGACATCCCGCGCGAAAAGCGTGTGGAGATCGCACTCACCTACGTCTTCGGTATCGGGCGCACCCGGTCCAAGGAGATCCTCGCCTCCACCGGCGTGAACCCGAACACCCGCGTTCGTGACCTGGCCGAAGAGGACCTCGTCAAGATCCGCGAGTACGTGGACGCCAACCTCCGTACCGAGGGTGACCTCCGCCGCGAGATCCAGGCCGACATCCGTCGCAAGGTCGAGATCCAGTGCTACCAGGGCATCCGCCACCGTCGTGGCCTGCCGGTGCACGGTCAGCGCACCAGCACGAACGCGCGTACCCGCAAGGGCCCGCGTCGCGCGATCGCCGGTAAGAAGAAGCCGGGCAAGAAGTAGTCCTGTTCAGCGGTCTTGCGCTGTAGGACCGACCACCTCCCGTAGGAGATTTAGATGCCCCCCAAGGGTCGTCAGGGCGCTGCCAAGAAGGTGCGCCGCAAGGAAAAGAAGAACGTCGCTCACGGGCACGCCCACATCAAGAGCACGTTCAACAACACCATCGTTTCGATCACCGACCCCTCGGGCAACGTGATCTCCTGGGCCTCCGCCGGCCACGTCGGCTTCAAGGGCTCGCGCAAGTCCACCCCCTTCGCCGCGCAGATGGCCGCCGAGTCGGCCGCCCGCCGCGCGCAGGAGCACGGCATGCGCAAGGTTGACGTCTTCGTCAAGGGTCCGGGCTCCGGCCGCGAGACCGCGATCCGCTCCCTCCAGGCCACTGGCCTCGAGGTCGGCTCGATCCAGGACGTCACCCCCACCCCGCACAACGGCTGCCGCCCGCCGAAGCGCCGCCGCGTCTGACGCAGCGGACGCACTTGTGCGTCTTTGAGTGTCCGGGCGGTACGAACCCCTTCGGGGGGACGTGCCGCCCGTACCCTTGCTGTATGCAGTGACCGTCGGACGTCAAATAGTGGGCGTCCACGAAAGAAGGAACACAGACATGCTTATCGCTCAGCGTCCTTCGCTGACCGAAGAGGTCGTCGACGAGTACCGCTCGCGGTTCGTGATCGAGCCGCTGGAGCCGGGCTTCGGTTACACCCTCGGCAACTCCCTGCGCCGCACGCTCCTGTCCTCCATCCCGGGTGCCGCTGTCACCAGCATCCGCGTGGACGGCGTCCTGCACGAGTTCACCACCGTGCCGGGCGTCAAGGAAGACGTCACCGACATCATCCTCAACATCAAGCAGCTGGTCGTCTCCTCGGAGCACGACGAGCCGGTCGTGATGTACCTGCGCAAGCAGGGTCCCGGCCTGGTCACCGCTGCTGACATCGCGCCCCCGGCCGGTGTCGAGGTGCACAACCCGGACCTCGTCCTCGCCACGCTCAACGGCAAGGGCAAGCTGGAGATGGAGCTGACCGTCGAGCGCGGTCGCGGCTACGTCTCCGCCGTCCAGAACAAGCAGCTGGGCCAGGAGATCGGCCGCATCCCGGTCGACTCCATCTACAGCCCGGTCCTCAAGGTCACCTACAAGGTCGAGGCGACCCGAGTCGAGCAGCGCACCGACTTCGACAAGCTGATCGTCGACGTCGAGACCAAGCAGGCCATGCGCCCGCGTGACGCCATGGCGTCCGCCGGCAAGACCCTGGTCGAGCTGTTCGGTCTGGCCCGCGAGCTCAACATCGACGCCGAGGGCATCGACATGGGCCCGTCCCCGACGGACGCCGCCCTGGCCGCCGACCTGGCGCTGCCGATCGAGGAGCTCGAGCTCACGGTCCGCTCGTACAACTGCCTCAAGCGCGAGGGCATCCACTCCGTGGGTGAGCTCGTGGCCCGCTCCGAGGCCGACCTGCTCGACATCCGCAACTTCGGTGCGAAGTCGATCGACGAGGTCAAGGCGAAGCTGGCCGGCATGGGCCTGGCCCTCAAGGACAGCCCGCCCGGATTCGACCCGACCGCCGCCGCCGACGCCTTCGGCGCCGACGACGACGCGGACGCCGGTTTCGTCGAGACCGAGCAGTACTGATCCTTCCCGTCGCCGGCGGCTGAGGCCTTAGGCCTCGACCGCCGGCCGGGTTCGATCGACCCGGGCCCGGCAGGGCCCTGATGAGACTTTCCCGCGGCATCCGCCTCGGGGGAACTGACACCGGTACCTGACACGGCCGGTGCAGATGTGAAGGAGTATCACCATGCCGCGTCCCGCAAAGGGTGCCCGTCTGGGCGGCAGCGCTGCGCACGAGAAGCACCTCCTCGCGAACCTCGCGAAGTCGCTCTTCGAGCACGGCCGCATCACCACCACCGAGGCCAAGGCCCGCCGCCTGCGTCCCTACGCCGAGCGTCTGGTCACCAAGGCCAAGAAGGGCGACATCCACAACCGTCGCCTGGTGCTGCAGACGATCACGGACAAGAGCATCGTGCACACGCTGTTCACCGAGATCGCCCCGCGCTACGAGAACCGCCCCGGTGGTTACACGCGCATCACCAAGATCGGCAACCGTCGTGGCGACAACGCCCCGATGGCGGTCATCGAGCTGGTCGAGGCCCTGACGGTCGCCCAGCAGGCCACCGGTGAGGCCGAGGCCGCCACCAAGCGTGCGGTCAAGGAGGCGGAGGCCGCCGAGGCTCCCGCCGCCGAGGAGACCAAGGAGGCCTGATCCCCTCCGGGATCACGCCGAACGGCTCTGAACGGGCCCGCCCCCTTCCGGGGCGGGCCCGTTTCGCATTCGTACGAAAGACGCAGCTGAGAGGATCGGTCACGTGAGTGACGAGGTGGAGCCCGGGCACGTCCGGGTGCGGCTGGACCTGAGCTACGACGGCAAGGACTTCTCCGGCTGGGCGAAGCAGCGCGTGCTGCGGACCGTGCAGGGCGAGCTGGAGTCCGCCCTGCAGACCGTGATGCGGCTGTCCGAGCCGGTCGAGCTGACCGTCGCCGGGCGGACCGACGCCGGTGTGCACGCCCGCGGGCAGGTCGCGCAGTTCGACCTGGCCGAAGAGGTGTGGGCCGAGCACCACGACAAGCTGCTGCGCCGCCTCGCCGGACGGCTGCCGCACGACGTACGGGTCTGGAAGGTCGCGGAGGCCCCCCAGGGCTTCAACGCGCGCTTCTCGGCCATCTGGCGGCGCTACGCGTACCGCGTGGGCGACCACCAGGGCGGGGTCGACCCGCTGCGCCGCGGGCACGTGCTGTGGCACCAGTGGCCGCTCGACGTGGACGCCATGAACGAGGCCTCCGCCCCGCTGCTCGGCGAGCACGACTTCGCCGCGTACTGCAAGAAGCGCGAGGGCGCCACGACCATCCGTACGCTCCAGCAGCTCAGCTGGGAGCGCGCCGAGGACGGGATCGTCACCGCGACCGTCCGGGCCGACGCCTTCTGCCACAACATGGTCCGCTCGCTGGTGGGCGCGCTGCTGCACGTCGGGGACGGCCACCGGCCCACCGACTGGCCGGGCAAGGTACTGGCCGCGGCCGTACGGGACTCCTCCGTGCACGTGGTCAAGCCGCACGGGCTGACGCTGGAGGAGGTCGGCTACCCGGCCGACGAGCTGCTGGCCGCGCGCAGCAAGGAAGCGCGCAACCTGCGGACCCTGCCGGGCACGGGCTGCTGTTAATCGGTTTGGGCGGATCGGGGCCCGGCCTGGACAATGCGCGGCATGGGACATCTCGAAGCCAGCCACCTGGAGTACTACCTTCCCGACGGGCGGGTCCTGCTCCCCGACGTCTCCTTCCGGGTCGGGGAGGGGTCGGTGGCGGCTCTGGTGGGGGCCAACGGCGCCGGCAAGACCACCCTGCTCAAGCTGATCTCAGGGGAGCACCAGCCGCACGGCGGCGGAGTCACCATCAGCGGCGGGCTCGGCGTGATGTCGCAGTTCGTGGGATCCGTACGGGACGAGACGACCGTCCGGGACCTGCTGGTGTCCGTGTCGCAGCCGCGGATCCGGGAGGCGGCCAAGGCCGTGGACCGGGCCGAGGAGCTGATCCTCACCGTCGACGACGAGGCCGCGCAGATGGCGTACGCGCAGGCGCTCAGCGACTGGGCCGACGTGCAGGGCTACGAGGCGGAGACCCTGTGGGACGTCTGCACCATGGCCGCGCTGGCCATCCCGTACGACTCCGCGCAGTTCCGCGAGGTGCGCACGCTGTCGGGCGGTGAGCAGAAGCGGCTCGTGCTGGAGGCGCTGCTGCGCGGGCCCGACGAGGTGCTGCTGCTCGACGAGCCGGACAACTACCTCGACGTCCCGGGCAAGCGCTGGCTGGAGGAGCAGCTGAAGGCCACCCGCAAGACGGTGCTCTTCGTCAGCCACGACCGGGAACTGCTCACCCAGGCCGCGGAGAAGATCATCAGCCTGGAGGCGAGCCCGACGGGCAGCGACGTGTGGGTGCACGGCTCGGGCTTCGCGACCTACCACGAGGCCCGCAAGGAGCGCTTCGCGCGCTTCGAGGAGCTCAAGCGGCGCTGGGACGAGGAGCACGCCCGTCTGAGGGCCCTGGTGCTGCGGCTGCGCAACCAGGCCGCCTCCAGCCCCGACATGGCCTCGCGCTACCGGGCGATGCAGACCCGCTTCCAGAAGTTCGAGGAGGCCGGCCCGCCGCCGGAGCCGCCGCGCGAGCAGGACATCAAGATGCGGCTCAAGGGCGGCCGGACCGGCGTGCGGGCGCTGACGGTGGAGAACCTGGAGCTCACCGGGCTGATGAAGCCGTTCTCCCTGGAGGTCTTCTACGGGGAGCGGGTCGCGGTGCTCGGCTCGAACGGCTCGGGCAAGTCGCACTTCCTGCGGCTGCTGGCGGGCGAGGACGTCAAGCACACGGGCGCCTGGAAGCTGGGCGCACGGGTGGTTCCCGGCCACTTCGCACAGACGCACGCGCACCCGGAGCTGTTCGGCCGCACCCTCGTCGACATCCTGTGGACGGAGGCGGCCAAGCCTCTGGGCCAGGCGATGGGGGCCCTGCGCCGCTACGAGCTGGAGCGCCAGGGCGAGCAGCCCTTCGAGAAGCTCTCGGGCGGCCAGCAGGCACGTTTCCAGATCCTGCTGCTGGAGCTGGCGGGCACGACGGCGCTGCTGCTGGACGAGCCGACGGACAACCTGGACCTGGAGTCGGCGGAGGCGCTCCAGGACGGCCTGGAGTCCTACGACGGCACGGTGCTGTGCGTCACGCACGACCGCTGGTTCGCGCGCACATTTGACCGTTACCTGGTCTTCGGTTCGGACGGTGTTGTGCGGGAGACTCAGGAGCCCGTGTGGGACGAACGTAGGGTCGACCGGAAGCGCTAGGGGGAGACAACCCCCTCGGCAGAGGCGAGGGAGAGGCGTTGTGGGCCTGCGGCCTAGCATCTGGCTCATGAAGTGGGACAGCCCGGACACGGGCAACCGACTGACCGACTGGCTGCTGCGGCCCGCCTCACGGTCATGGCGGGTGCTGTCCCTCGCGGTCCTCCTCGGCATCGCCGTCTCCACGAGCCTGCGGGCGAACTGGGGCTCGGACAACGCCTTCGTGGTGAAGGCGGCCGAGACCCTGCTGGCGGGCGGGTCCCCGTACGAGGACAAGCGGTTCCTCTACCTCCCCAGCGCCGTGATCATGGCGGTGCCGGAGGCGCTGCTGCCGCAGACGGTGCTGCGCTGGGTGCTGCCGCTCGGGATGACCGGGCTGCTGGCGACGGGCTGGTGGGCGGCGCTGAGGCTGTTCTCGGTGCCGCTGCGCTCGCGCTTCGCGGTCGGCGGTTTCGCGCTGTTCGCGATCGCCTACAAGCCGTACGTGAACCTCGTGCTGATCGGCAACTGGACGGCGATCTCGGCGGCGGCCCTGCCGGTGGCGCTGCTGCTGGCCCACCGCAGGTCGTGGGGGGCGGCCGGGCTGGTGATCGGGCTGGCGATCGCCTGCAAGCCGATGCTGGTGCCGATCGGGCTGCTCTTCCTGTTCGCCCGGCAGTGGCGGGGGCTGGCGGTGGCCGTGCTGGTGCCGCTGGGCGTGTCGCTGGCGGGCGCGCTGATGATGCCGAGCCCGTCGCTGTTCTTCACCAAGACGCTGCCCTTCCTGCTCCAGGGGCAGGACGCGTACGCGCTGCCGTGGGACGCGTCGCCGATCGCGGTGCTGCCGCGGCTGGGGGTGCCGGCGGGGGTGGCGGTGGCGGTGGCCTTCGCGGGGGCCGCGACCGGTCTGTGGGCGGCCTGGACGCGGTGGCGGCGCGCCGACCGCGACGACTTCGACGGCGGGCAGATGAGGCTGGTGGAGACGGCCTCGATGGTGATGCTCGCCGCATTCCTGGTGTCGCGGCCGTCCTTCGACCACTACCTGCTGGTGGTCCTTCCGATGCTGCTGGTCTCCGCGGTGCGGCCGGGCTCGATGCCGCGTTCCCCCTGGTTCTGGGCGGCCCTGGGGCCCCAGGTGGCGGGCATCCCGTGGCCTTCGGAGCTGGAGGCCAAGCGGCGGGCGTTCAAGGACTGCTTCACGCTGTGCGGGCTCGCGATTCTGCTGGCGCGTCGTGCGCTGCGCTCCGGTCGGGTTACTCTTGAGCCCGTAACAACTGCGGGGTCCCCACCCAGGACCGAACCGGAGTGCGCCGCGACGCCAGCAGAATCGGCATCGCGGACCGCGTTTTGACCCGTACGGGTCTGCTTGGGTATCCTGCTGGTTTGTTATGCGTATTGGCTTTCTCATTCTCACGTGAAAGGGCCTTGCGCCGGTCCACCGGACCGATGACCAGCAGTTCGCACGGGTTGCGTCCCCGTTGCGATCGAGGGCTGTCGTGATCGTCCGTGGTGACCCTGTCAGGACCCCGTCCCTTTGGGCTCACGCCCTGGGGATGACCCACCACTGAAGAAGCGAAGGCATACGCGTGCGTACGTTCAGCCCCAAGCCCGGCGACATCTCGCGCCAGTGGCTCGTCATCGACGCCCAGGACGTTGTCCTCGGCCGTCTGGCGACCCAGGCCGCTGCCCTCCTGCGCGGCAAGCACAAGCCGACTTACGCCCCCCACATGGACATGGGCGACTTCGTCATCATCGTCAACGCCGACAAGGTTCACCTGTCCGGCAACAAGGCGTCGCAGAAGATGGCCTACCGCCACTCCGGCTACCCGGGCGGTCTCCGCTCCGTGCGCTACGACGACCTCCTGGCGAACAACCCGGAGAAGGCCGTCGAGAAGGCCATCAAGGGCATGCTCCCCAAGAACACCCTGGGCCGTCAGATGCTCTCGAAGCTGAAGGTCTACTCGGGCGACCAGCACCCCCACGCTGCCCAGCAGCCGGTGCCGTTCGAGATCACCCAGGTCGCGCAGTAGTTCCGGCCACCCCCTAAGACGTAGAAAATTCTGAGGAGCATCGTGGCCGAGACCACCGCCGAGACGACCCCCGTCGACGAGTTCGAGGGCAACGTCGAGGAGTACACCAGCGAGTCCGAGGCCGTAGTCGAGGGCGACTACACCTCCGAGTCCCTTGCCGGCCGCTTCGGCGACCCCCAGCCGGCCGCCGGCCTGGGCCGTCGCAAGAACGCCATCGCCCGCGTCCGGATCGTTCCGGGCACCGGCAAGTGGAAGATCAACGGTCGCACCCTTGAGGACTACTTCCCCAACAAGGTGCACCAGCAGGAAGTCAACGAGCCGTTCAAGCTCCTTGAGCTGGACAACCGCTACGACATCATCGCCCGCATCGCGGGTGGCGGCGTCTCCGGCCAGGCCGGCGCCCTGCGCCTCGGCGTGGCCCGTGCGCTGAACGAGGCGGACGTCGAGAACAACCGCCCGGCGCTGAAGAAGGCCGGCTTCCTTTCCCGCGACGACCGTGCGGTCGAGCGCAAGAAGGCCGGTCTCAAGAAGGCCCGTAAGGCTCCGCAGTACAGCAAGCGTTAATCTGCGCCTGCTGTTCTGCAACGAAACCGCCCCGGCAGCACTCTCTGTGCTGCCGGGGCGGTTCGTTTACCGCCACAAGCGGCAAACACCTGTCACAAGCGGTTACAAGCTGTTACAAGCCAAGCGGAAACTCGGGAGGACAACAGTGGGACGACTCTTCGGGACGGACGGTGTACGCGGCGTCGCCAACGCGGATCTGACGGCTGAGCTCGCGCTCGGTCTCTCCGTCGCGGCAGCCCATGTACTGGCCGAGGCGGGCACCTTCGCGGGACACCGGGCAACCGCCGTGGTGGGCCGTGATCCCCGGGCCTCCGGCGAGTTCCTCGAGGCCGCGGTCGTCGCGGGCCTCGCCAGCGCGGGCGTGGACGTCCTGCGCGTCGGTGTGCTGCCCACCCCGGCGGTGGCGTATCTCACCGGTGCGCTGGGCGCCGACCTCGGCGTGATGCTCTCCGCCAGCCACAACGCCATGCCCGACAACGGCATCAAGTTCTTCGCGCGCGGCGGCCACAAGCTCGCCGACGAGCTGGAGGACCGGATCGAGTCGGTCTACGAGGAGCACCGCACCGGCGCTCCCTGGGACCGGCCCACCGGATCGGGCGTCGGCCGGGTCTCCGACTACACCGAGGGCTTCGAGAAGTACGTCTCCCACCTCATCGGTGTCCTGCCCAACCGCCTCGACGGCCTGAAGATCGTCCTGGACGAGGCGCACGGCGCGGCCGCGTACGTCTCGCCGGAGGCCTTCACCCGGGCCGGCGCGGAGATCATCACGATCGGCGCCGAGCCGGACGGCCTCAACATCAACGACGGCTGCGGCTCCACCCACCTCGGTCTCCTCAAGGCGGCCGTGATCGAGCACGGCGCCGACTTCGGCATCGCGCACGACGGGGACGCCGACCGCTGCCTGGCCGTGGACGGCACCGGCGCCGAGGTCGACGGCGACCAGATCCTCGCCGTCCTGGCGCTCGCCATGCGCGAGGCCGGGCAGCTGCGCGAGAACACCGTGGTCGGCACCGTGATGTCCAACCTGGGCTTCAAGCTGGCCATGGAGGGCGAGGGCATCCAGGTCGTGCAGACCGGGGTCGGCGACCGCTACGTGCTGGAGTCGATGAAGGAGCACGGCTACGCGCTGGGCGGCGAGCAGTCCGGCCACGTGATCATCCTCGACCACGCGACGACCGGTGACGGCACGCTGACCGGCCTGCTGCTCGCGGCGAGGGTCGCGGCCACCGGCACCTCCCTCGCGGAGCTCGCCGGCGTCATGCGGCGGCTGCCGCAGGTGCTGATCAACGTCCCCGACGTGGACAAGTCCCGGGTCACGACCTCCGCCGAGCTGGCGGCGGCCGTCGCCGACGCCGAGCGCGAGCTGGGCACCACCGGACGGGTGCTGCTCCGTCCGTCCGGTACCGAGCCCCTCGTACGGGTGATGGTCGAGGCCGCCGACATCGAGCAGGCCCGCGCGGTCGCCGGGCGGCTCGCGGACGTGGTGAAGTCGGCTCTCGGCTGAGACCGGCACTGATCAGTGGCCGGGGGCTTCGCCCTTGGCCCGGCGGACCCAGCGATCCTGCTGGGTCCGCCACAGTGCTTTCTGCCCGTACAGGGTCACGATGCCCGCCAGCATGATCCCGCCGAGGTTCAGCAGCAGCTGCTCCGCCGAACCCCACATCTGGGCGAACTCCCCGTAGCTGAGGGCCACCGCGGCGTTCGCGGCGGCCGGGACGGTGGTCACCGAGATCGCCACGCCGACCAGCGCCCCGGACTTCGCGGAGGTCAGCGAGAGCACCCCGGCCATGCCCGCCAGCAGCGAGACCACGAAGGAGAACGGGTCCGGCTGCCAGATGAAGCCGGTGTTCGGACGGGGCCGGTCGAGCATGTCCGGTGTGAACTGGCCGATCGCGTCCATGCCGAGGCTGAAGACGGTCGTGGCGACCATCGCCGCGGCGAAGCCGATCAGCAGCGCGCCCAGGGACCGCAGGGCGAGCCTGCGCTCCCGCTGCACGACCCCTACGCACACCCCCGCGAGCGGTCCGAACTCCGGGCCGACCGCCATCGCGCCCACGATCAGGATCGCGTTGTCGAGCACCACGCCACAGGCCGCGATCATGGTCGCGAGGATCATGAACGCGCTGTAGGTGATGGTGAGCGTGGACTCCTCGTGGGTGGCCTCGGTCAGCTGCTCCCACAGCACGGCGTCGGCCGCCTCGCCCGGAGCCTCCTCCTCGGCTTCCTCGGCCCGCCTGGACAGGGACAGGTCGATGTTCTCGACGGCGATCGAGCCGTCCTTGTCGATGCCCAGCTCCTGGAGCTCCTGGAGCAGCTCGTCACCAGCCTCCCGGGCCACGTCGCACAGGACGAGGTCGCCGGGAGGCACGCGGGCGGCGTCCTTCAGTACGACCAGATGGGTGGTGCCGACCGTCTTCTCGACGATCGCCACCACCGCCTCCGTCCGGTCGGGCGGGGTGATCATCCGCAGGTGCAGCATGCCCGCACCCTAGCCCTAGAGCTTGCGGAGGCTCAGCTTCTGCACCTTGTGGTCCGGGCCCTTGCGGACGACGAGGGTGGCCCGGCCGCGGGTGGGCGCCACGTTCTCCAGCAGGTTGGGCTTGTTGATGGTCCGCCACATGGTCTGCGCGTACTCCAGGGCCTCCTCCTCGGAGACCTGCGTGTACTTGCGGAAGTAGGAGAAAGGATTCTGGAACGCCGTCTCGCGCAGCTTCCGGAACCGGTTGAGGTACCAGCGCTCGATGTCCTCGGGGCGCGCGTCCACGTACACGCTGAAGTCGAAGTAGTCGGCCAGACCCACCCGGGTGCGGCCGTCCTTGCCGGGGAGGGCCGGCTGGAGGACGTTGAGGCCCTCCACGATGAGGATGTCCGGGCGGCGTACGACGAGCTCCTCGCCCGGGACGATGTCGTAGATCAGGTGCGAGTAGACCGGGGCCCGCACCTCGTCCTTGCCCGCCTTGATGTCGGCGACGAAGCGGGTGAGCGCGCGGCGGTCGTAGGACTCCGGGAAACCCTTGCGCGAGGTGAGCCCGCGCCGCTGGAGCTCCTTCATCGGGTAGAGGAAACCGTCGGTGGTGACCAGCTCCACGCGCGGGTGCTCGGGCCAGCGGGCGAGCAGCGCCTGGAGCAGCCGGGCCACGGTGGACTTGCCGACGGCCACGGAACCGGCGACCCCTATGACGAAGGGGGTGCCCTGCTGCGCGCCGTGGCCGTTGCCCGCGTCGCCGAGGAAGGTGTTCAGGGTGCCGCGGAGGTTGCTGGTGGCACCGACGTACAGGTTGAGCAGGCGGGAGAGCGGGAGGTAGACGTCGCGGACCTCGTCGAGGTCGATGACGTCCCCGAGGCCGCGCAGCCGCTCCACCTCGTCGGCGGTGAGCGGCAGCGGCGTGCGCTCGCGCAGGGCGCTCCACTCGGCGCGGGTGAGGTCGACGTACGGGGAGGCGTCGGGGGCCCGGCGGTGGGCCGGGCGCCCGGAGGGCCCGTCCGGACCGGGGCGCTCCGTTGCGCTGTCCGGCGTGCTGCTTCGTGGCGGCGAAGTGATCACACCGCCATTGTCGGGGCTCGGCGGCGGTTGTGGGTGGTGTGGTCGGTCACGTGTGCAGGGGGTGGCGCGCGGGGACGAGGGGCCGGCGGGCCGCCGGGGGGCGTGGGGCGCCGGGGTTGTAGGGGCGCCGGTCTCGATTGGGGGCAGCGCGGATCTCGCCCCGGTCACGATCGTCGCCGACCGCGAAAAATGTCGATCAGGCGATCGATCCGACCCGTACATTGTGGATCACCGCAGCTCTGGAGCACTTCTTTCGGGCTGCCCTGACCGTTTTCTGTGCGCTTCCTGTGCACTTCCTGGGGGAGATCCTTCGTGCGTTCCGCTCTTGTCCGCCGTTCCGTCCTGACCGCCTCCGCGGTGTCCCTGACCCTGCTGGCCACCGCCTGCGGCGCCGACAAGGCCGAGGACAAGAAGGCGGACGCCAAGCCGTCCGCCCCCGCGACCTCGGCGGCGCCCGCCGCCAAGGCGAAGACGGACGCCGAGCTCGGCGGTCTGATCGTCACCAAGGCCGACCTGGCCTCCTACGAGTTCTCCGCGGTCCCGGAGGCCGAGGTGAAGGCCGGCGCCGCCGCCTCCAGCGACAAGGCCGAGTGCCTGCCCGTGGTCAAGACGCAGGGCTCCGCCCCGGTCGGCACCGCGGCCGGTGTCGCGCGCACCAAGGCCATCGCCGTCCCCAAGACGGACGAGAACGCCACCCCCGACGAGAAGGCCGCGGCCGGTCTGAAGATGCTGGCCGGCACCCGCACCGCCGTCACCCTGGCCTCGTACGAGGGCAAGGGTGCCGAGGAGGCCTTCGCGGCCGTCAAGACCGCTGCCACGGCCTGCGCGGCCGGCTTCACCATCACCATGGAGGGTGAGAGCACCAAGATCGGCAAGGTGACGTCCGGTACCGCTACGGGTGGCGACGAGGCCCTCACCGTCGCGCTGACGGCTGATGTCGAGGGCGTCCAGGTGACGACCGAGACCGTCGTCGTGCGCAAGGGCAACACCGTCGCGACGCACACCGCGTCGAGCTTCTCGGGCGCCGCGGACAAGCCGCAGGCCATCGTGGACGCGCAGGTGAAGAAGCTCGGCTGAGTCCGGTCGGACTGACTGTCAACCCCGCTCCGGCGCATTCGCCGGGGCGGGGTTTCGTCTTGTTCAGGTACCCGGAGGACGGCCGACTACGGCGTACCCTGCCGCCTATGTGCGGAATTGTGGGTTACGTGGGAGCGCAGTCGGCGCTCGATGTGGTCATCGCCGGACTCAAGCGGTTGGAGTACCGCGGCTACGACTCGGCGGGCGTCGCCGTCCTCGCCGACGGGGACCTCGTCGCCGTGAAGAAGGCCGGCAAGCTGGTCAACCTGGAGAAGGAACTCGTCGGACGGCCGCTGCCGGCCGGCTCCACGGGCCTCGGGCACACCCGGTGGGCGACCCACGGCGGGCCCACCGACGTCAACGCCCACCCCCACCTGGACAACTCCGGCCGGGTGGCCGTCGTCCACAACGGCATCATCGAGAACTTCGCCGCGCTGCGCGCCGAACTCGCCGAGCGCGGCCACCGGCTGGAGTCCGAGACCGACACCGAGGTCGTGGCCCATCTGCTGGCCGAGCACTTCACCGTCGCCGGTGACCTCGCGGAGGCCATGCGGCAGGTGTGCCGGCTGCTGCAGGGCGCCTTCACGCTGGTCGCGGTGCACGCCGACGAGCCGGACGTGGTGGTCGGCGCCCGCCGGAACTCGCCCCTGGTGGTGGGCGTCGGAGAGGGTGAGAACTTCCTCGCCTCGGACGTGGCCGCCTTCATCGCCCACACCCGGTCCGCGATCGAGCTGGGGCAGGACCAGGTCGTCGAGCTCCGCCGCGAAGGGGTCTCGGTGACCAACTTCGACGGTTCGGCCGCGACCGTGCGGGCGTACCACGTGGACTGGGACGCCTCGGCGGCCGAGAAGGGGGGGTACGACTACTTCATGCTCAAGGAGATCGCGGAGCAGCCGAAGGCTGTCGCCGACACCCTCCTGGGCAGGATCGACGCGAACGGCTCGCTGACCCTGGACGAGGTGCGCATCCCCGACTCGGTGCTCAGGGAGGTCGACAAGGTCGTCATCGTGGCCTGCGGTACGGCCTACCACGCGGGCATGATCGCGAAGCTGGCCATCGAGCACTGGACCCGCATCCCGTGCGAGACGGAGCTGGCGAGCGAGTTCCGCTACCGCGACCCGATCCTGGACCAGCGGACGCTGGTGGTCGCGATCTCCCAGTCCGGCGAGACCATGGACACCCTGATGGCGCTCCGGCACGCGCGCGAGCAGGGGGCCAAGGTGCTGGCCATCTGCAATACGAACGGTTCCACGATCCCCCGGGAATCCGACGCCGTGCTCTACACGCACGCCGGACCCGAGGTGGCCGTCGCCTCGACCAAGGCGTTCCTGACGCAGCTGGTGGCCTGCTACCTGGTCGCCCTCTACCTCGGACAGGTCCGGGGCACCAAGTGGGGCGACGAGATCGAGGCGGTGATCCGGGAGCTGTCGGACATCGCGGCGGCCGTGGACACCGTCCTGGAGACCATGGAGCCGGTACGGGCGCTCGCGCGGTCCCTGGCCGACAAGGACACCGTGCTGTTCCTGGGCCGGCACGTCGGCTACCCGGTGGCCCTGGAGGGCGCGCTCAAGCTCAAGGAACTGGCGTACATGCACGCCGAGGGCTTCGCGGCGGGCGAGCTCAAGCACGGCCCGATCGCGCTGATCGAGGAGGACCTGCCGGTCGTGGTGGTCGTACCGTCGCCGCGCGGCCGGTCGGTGCTCCACGACAAGATCGTGTCGAACATCCAGGAGATCCGGGCGCGCGGGGCGCGCACCATCGTGATCGCGGAGGAGGGCGACGAGGCGGTCGTCCCGTACGCCGACCACCTGATCCGCATCCCGGCGACGCCGACGCTGCTCCAGCCGCTGGTGGCGACGGTGCCGTTGCAGGTGTTCGCGTGCGAGCTGGCGACGGCGCGGGGCAACGAGGTGGACCAGCCGCGTAACCTCGCCAAGTCCGTGACGGTGGAGTGAGTGAGTAGGGCTGGTTCATTGTGATCATCGGCGTGGGGATCGACGTCGCGGAGATCGAGCGGTTCGGCGCGGCGCTGGAGCGCACGCCGAACCTGGCACAACGGCTCTTCGTCGAGGCGGAGTTGATGCTTCCGAGCGGCGAGCGGCGCGGAACCGCCTCGCTCGCCGCGCGGTTCGCCGCCAAGGAGGCGCTCGCCAAGGCGCTCGGCGCGCCCGCCGGGTTGCTGTGGACCGACGCCGAGGTCTACGTCGAACCCTCCGGACAGCCGCGGCTGCGGGTGTCCGGCACGATCGAGGCCCGGGCGCTGGCCCTGGGCGTGAAGTCCTGGCACATCTCGCTCAGCCACGACGCCGGTGTCGCCTCCGCCGTGGTGATCGCCGAGGGATGACTCCCGCCGTGGGGCAGGCTGTTCCCATGCGTACTGCTTACAGCGTGGAGACCGTACGGGCCGCCGAGCGGGAGCTGATGGCCCGGCTGCCCGAAGGCGCCCTGATGCAGCGGGCGGCGGCCGGGCTGGCCGCCGTCTGCGCCGGGCTGCTGACCCGGCGCCGGGGCCGGGTGTACGGGGCGCGGGTCGCCCTGCTGGTCGGGCCCGGGGACAACGGCGGGGACGCGCTGTACGCCGGAGCGCGCCTCGCCCGGCGCGGAGCCGGGGTCACGGCGGTGCCGATGGATCCGGAGCGCTTGCACGCGGGCGGGCTGGCCGCGCTCAGGGCCGCCGGCGGGCGGCTGGCGCAGGCGGTCCCGGACCGGCCGGACCTGGTGGTGGACGGGCTGCTCGGGATCGGCGGCCGGGGCGGACTGCGGCCGGCCGCCGCGGCCCTGGCGGGGCAGATCCCGCGGGGGGTGCCCGTCGTCGCCGTGGACCTGCCGAGCGGCATCGACGCCGACACCGGGGAAGTGGCGGGGCCCGCCGTGACCGCCGACGTGACGGTGACCTTCGGGGCTTACAAGCCCGGGCTCCTCATCGACCCCGGCGCCTCGGCGGCGGGCGCGGTGCACCTGGTGGACATCGGGCTGGAGCTTCCGGCGCCGGAGGCGGAGGCCCTCCAGCACGCCGACGTGGCGCGGCTGCTGCCGGCGCCGACCGCGTCGAGCGACAAGTACCGGCGGGGCGTGGTCGGCATCCTCGCCGGTTCCGCGCAGTACCCGGGCGCGGCGGTACTGGCCGTGGCCGGGGCCCTGCGGGGCGGCGCGGGCGCGGTGCGGTACGCGGGCCCGGCGGCCGAGGCCGTGCTCGCCCGGTACCCCGAGACGCTGATCGGGCGGGGCCGGGTACAGGCCTGGGTGGCCGGACCGGGGCTGGGGGAGGGGCGCGCCGGGGAGGTCGCGGAGCTGCTGGCCCAGGACGTGCCGGTGCTGGTCGACGCGGACGGGCTGCGCGGGCTGGACGCCGGGCTGCTGCGGGCCCGTACGGCCCCGACCCTGCTGACCCCGCACGCGGGGGAGGCGGCGGCGCTGCTGGGGGTGCCGCGGGAGTCGGTGGAGGCGGGCCGGCTGGCCGCGGCGCGTGCGCTGGCCGAGCGGTACGGGGCGGCGGTGCTGCTGAAGGGCTCGACGACGCTGGTCGCCTCCGGCCGGGCCGCCTCCGGCCGGGCCGCCTCCGGCGGGGGTCGGCCGGTGAGGGTGAACCCGACCGGGACGTCCTGGCTGGCCACCGCCGGGAGTGGGGACGTGCTGTCCGGGCTGGCCGGGTCCCTGCTGGCGGCGGGGCTGTCCGGGGCGGATGCGGGGGCGGTGGCGGCGTACCTGCACGGGCTGGCGGGTCGGCTCGTCGCCGGTGCTGGCGCGCCGGTGCTGGCGCATGAGGTCGCCGAAGCCCTTCCTGCGGCCTGGCGCGACGTCCGTACCCCCTGACGGGCTCGGGCTGGGCCCGTGCCCCTGGGGCTCCGCCCCGGGCCCCACACCCCGCACCCCGGTAAGCACGGCCCAGCCGAGGCCGCGCCCGCCGAGCCCCCCGCAGGGGAAGCGGCGGCCTCGCCCCACACCCCGCACCCCGGTAGGCACGGCGCAGCCGAGGCCGTACCCGCCGAGCCCCCGCAGGGGCTACCGCACCCGCCAAGCCGCCCCGCAGGGGAAGCGGCCGAGCCCGCCGCAGGGGAGACCGTCTGAGAGACTGTGGGCGATGAACGAGACACCCACGCGCGTGTACGCCGAGATCGATCTTGACGCCGTACGGGAGAACGTGCGCGCACTGCGCGAGCGGGCGCCCCGGGCCGCACTGATGGCCGTGGTCAAGGCGAACGCCTACGGGCACGGGGCCGTGGCCTGCGCCAAGGCAGCCCAGGAGGCCGGGGCCGCCTGGCTCGGGACCGCCACGCCCGAAGAGGCGCTCGCGCTGCGCGCCGCCGGGGTCGAGGGCCGGATCATGTGCTGGCTGTGGAACCCCGGCGGGCCCTGGCGGGAAGCCGTCGAGGCCGATATCGATGTCTCGGTCAGCGGGATGTGGGCCCTGGACGAGGTACGGGAAGCAGCGCGCACCGCGGGCCGTACCGCGCGCATCCAGCTCAAGGCCGACACCGGACTGGGCCGCAACGGCTGTCAGCCCGCCGACTGGGCGGACCTCGTAGGGGCGGCCGTCGCCGCCCAGGCCGAGGGCACCGTCCACGTCACCGGCGTCTGGTCGCACTTCGCCTGCGCCGACGAGCCCGGCCACCCGTCGATCCAGCTCCAGCTCGCCGCCTTCCGCGACATGCTCGCGTACGCCGAGAAGGAGGGAGTCGACCCCGAGGTCCGGCACATCGCCAACTCGCCCGCGACGCTCACCCTCCCCGAGTCCCACTTCGACCTGGTCCGCTGCGGCCTGGCGGTCTACGGGGTGTCGCCCGCCCCCGAACTCGGCACCCCGGCCCAGCTGGGCCTGCGCCCCGCGATGACCCTCAAGGCCTCCCTCGCGCTGGTCAAGAACGTCCCCGCCGGGCACGGCGTGAGCTACGGACACCACTACGTCACCGAGACCGGGACGAACCTCGCGCTCGTCCCCGCCGGGTACGCCGACGGCATCCCGCGGCACGCCTCGGGCCGCGGGCCCGTCCTCGTCGCCGGCAAGATCCGCCACGTCGCGGGACGCGTCGCCATGGACCAGTTCGTGGTCGACTTGGGAGAAGACCTCGCCCAGGTCGGGGACGAAGCCGTGATCTTCGGGGACGCCGAGCGCGGCGAACCCACCGCCGAGGACTGGGCCGAGGCGTCGGGCACGATCGGGTATGAGATCGTCACCCGTATCGGAGGGCGCGTGCCCCGGGTGTACCTGGGCCGCTGAGGCGGAGTGAGGGCGGCGGCGTGAGCGAGAACTGGCGCAAGGCCGGCTGGGCCGGCGCCGCCATCGGCGTGCTGGCGGCGGGCGCCGCGGCCGGTGTCGCGGTCGAGCGGATCACCGTGGGGCGCGGCATGCGCAGGGAGGCGCGCCTGGCGCTCGACGCGGCCGGGGACTACGGCTCCCTGCGCGGCACCGAGGGGATCTGCCGGGCCGAGGACGCCACCGAGATCTACTACGAGGTCGACGAGCTGCCCGGCGACGGCGTGGCCAAGCGGCGCCTGAGGCGCAAGTCCGCGCCCCCCGCCACCGTCGTCTTCTGCCACGGCTACTGCCTCGGCCAGGACTCCTGGCACTTCCAGCGGGCCGCCCTGCGCACAGTGGTCCGTTCCGTGTACTGGGACCAGCGCAGCCACGGCCGCAGCGCGCGCGGCATCGCCCAGGCGGACGGGCAACCGGTCACCATCGAGCAGCTCGGCCGCGATCTGAAGGCCGTCATCGACGCCGCCGCGCCCGAGGGCCCGCTGATCCTTGTGGGTCACTCGATGGGCGGTATGACCATCATGGGACTCGCCGAGCAGTTCCCCGACCTCGTGCGCGAGCGCGTCGTCGGCGTGGCTCTGGTCGGCACGTCCAGCGGCAGCCTCGGCGAGGTGACGTACGGGCTCCCGTCCGTCGGCGTGGGCGCCGTACGCAGGATCCTGCCGGGCGTGCTCAAGGCCCTCGGCTCGCAGGTCGAACTGGTCGAGAGGGGGCGCAGGGCCACTGCCGACCTCTTCGCCGGCATGATCAAGATGTACTCGTTCGGCTCCCGGGACGTGGACCCGGCCATCGCCCGCTTCGCGGAACGGCTCATCGAGGCCACCCCGATCGACGTGGTCGCCGAGTTCTACCCGGCCTTCCAGGCCCACGACAAGACCGTGGCGCTCCAGCGGTTCGCGGACATCCCCGTCACCGTCATCGCCGGGGCCCGCGACATGATCACTCCGCTCGCGCACAGCGAGGCCATCAAGGAGGCGCTGCCGAGCGCCGAACTGGCCGTCCTGGAGACCGCCGGGCACCTGATGATGCTGGAACAGCCCGAGACCGTGACCGGGCTGCTGACCGACTTGCTGGCGCGCACCGGGGCGGTGCCCGCAGCGACTAACGTTGGCGGACATGGAAGAAGTACCGCTGGAAGCGCAGCGCAGCCCGGCACCGGCGCCTGAGACCGGGTTCCCCGCCGAGACCGTCGTCACCATCAGCTCCCCCGACGCGATGCGGGAGCTGGGCCGCAGGATCGCAGGCCTGCTGCGCCCCGGCGACCTCGTGCTGCTGACCGGGGAGCTGGGCGCGGGCAAGACCACGCTGACCCGCGGCCTGGGCGAGGGCCTGGGCGTGCGCGGGGCCGTGACCTCGCCGACCTTCGTGATCGCCCGCGTGCACCCTTCGCTGGGTGACGGGCCGCCCCTGGTGCACGTGGACGCGTACCGCCTGGGCGGCGGGCTCGACGAGATGGAGGACCTGGACCTCGACGTCTCGCTGCCCGAGTCCGTGGTCGTCGTGGAATGGGGCGACGGCAAGGTGGAGGAGCTCTCCGACGACCGGCTGCACGTGGTGATCGCGCGGGCGGTCGGCCACGAGGAGGTGCTGGACGACGTACGGCAGGTCTCGCTGCGCGGTGTCGGGGCCCGCTGGTCGGCGGGAGCGGGGCTCGAAGCCCTGGCCGGGGCCCTCACGGAGTAAACGTACCGACAACAGGTCGGCAAGATATTGCGCTATTGGCAGCGCACGTGGTGACATGGTACCGAGCGTTTCTTAGGTATGCCTAAGTTCGGCGTCCCCGGGTCCAGGAGGCACCATGTCGGCACCAGCAGGAGCACAGCGCGACCCCCGGCCGTCCGCCGTGTCGATGCGGGCGCTGCTCGCCGCGGGCCTGGCCGCCACCGCCGTCTCCACGCCGCCCGCGCGCCACGACGCAGAGGCCGACGGGGCTCCTCGGGCTGCCGGGGTCATCGGGTCGGCCGGGGCCGGCGGGGGCGTGGAACAGGCCGCTCCGGAGTCCGAAGCGGCCTGAGCCGTACCGCGTACGGGTGAAGCGGGAGCCGTCAGGGACGGCGCCACCCCCGAGCCGTCAGAGGGCGAGGGCGGCCTGCGGGAGCCGTCAGGGGACGACGACGACCTTCGCGCTGATCGTCGCGAACGCCCACATCGCGTCACCGTCCGCGCGCGACATGCGGATGCCGCCGGTCTTCCTGTTCGGGTCCGGCTCCGGCGTCGCACCGTCCACCCGGGCGCTGAAGCCCACCACCACGCCGTCCGGACTGGCGAACCGTACGACGTGCTCGATCGGCACCCCGTCCGATCCGGTGACCGCGCCCGAGCGCGAGGTGACCGAGTAGCTGCCCGGCTTCGGGTGCACCGTGCTCGGCACCACCGTGAAGGACTTCGGCTCCTGCCCGGCCGCTCCCACCAGCCACACGCGCTTCTGGCCCACGGAGTACACGACGCGCTCCCCGGTGCCCGAATCGGCCGGCACGGGCACCGGCTTGGCCGGGTCCTGCTTGACGGGCGCCTGGCTGCCGGCGGGGGCCGGGGCCTGCTCGGCCGCCTTCGGGGGAGGCGTGGGAGCCGTCGCCGAGGCCTGGTAGCCGAGGAAGCCCACGACGGCGATTGCCGCGGCGGTGAGCCCGGCCACGATTCCCGAGCTGCTGCGTGCCACCTTGCTCCACCCTCCGCGCCGACCGCTTGACTTGTCCACCTCGATCGAAAGGTAGCAGCCGGGGTGCCCGGTGCCCGGCCGCAAGGCCCCCGCTGCCGGGAGTCGTAGGCTGTTCGCGTGCTCCTGCTCGCTGTAGATACCGCCACGCCCGCCGTCACCGTCGCCCTGCACGACGGCGAGTCCGTCCTCGCCGAGTCGAACCAGGTCGACGCCCGCCGCCACGGGGAGCTGCTGCTGCCCTCCGTAGACAAGGTGCTCGCCGAGGCCGGGCTCAAGCTCGACGCCCTCACCGGCATCGTCGTAGGAGTCGGCCCCGGCCCCTACACCGGGCTGCGCGTCGGCCTCGTCACCGCCTCCACCTTCGCCGCCGTGCTCGGCGTGCCCGTGCACGGCCTGTGCACCCTGGACGGCCTCGCCTACGCGGCGGGGACCGCCGGGATCGAGGGCCCCTTCACCGTGGCCACCGACGCCCGGCGCAAGGAGGTGTACTGGGCCCGGTACGAGGACCCGCGCACCCGCGTCGGAGAGCCCGCCGTGGACCGCCCGGCCGACATCGCCGAGCAGGTCGCGGGGCTGCCCGCGGTGGGCCAGGGAGCGCTCCTGTACCCGGAGGTGTTCCGGGACGCGCGGGGCCCCGAGCACCAGTCGGCCGCCGCCCTGGCCGCGCTGGCCGCGGAGCGGCTCGCCGCCGGGGCGGAGTTCTTGCCCCCCGTCCCGCTCTACCTGCGCCGGCCCGACGCGCAGGTGCCCAAGAACTACAAGGTGGTCACCCCACAGTGACCGCGGTGAACACGGTGCTGCGCGAGATGCGCTGGTGGGACATCGAGCCGGTGCTGGAACTGGAGCACGAGCTGTTCCCCGAGGACGCCTGGTCCGCGGGGATGTTCTGGTCCGAGCTGGCCCACGCCCGCGGGCCGCACGCCACGCGCAGGTACGTCGTCGCCGAGCAGTTTCCCGACAGCGGCCGTGCCGCGGGCTCGGGCCGGCTCGTCGGCTACGCCGGGCTCGCGGCCGCCGGCGACCTGGCCGACGTACAGACCATCGCGGCCGCCCGGGACCAGTGGGGGACCGGGCTCGGCGCCCGGCTCCTGACCGACCTGCTGCGCGCCGCCACCGCCTTCGAGTGCGCCGAGGTGCTGCTGGAGGTGCGGGTGGACAACACCCGGGCCCAGAAGCTCTACGAGCGCTTCGGCTTCGAGCCCATCGGCTTCCGGCGCGGCTACTACCAGCCCGGCAACGTCGACGCGCTCGTCATGCGACTGACCGACCCCGCACAAGCACGAACTGAGAGCAGTGAGAGCAATGGCTGACGAACCGCTCGTCCTCGGCATCGAGACGTCCTGCGACGAGACCGGCGTCGGCGTCGTCCGGGGCACCACCCTGCTCGCGGACGCGATCGCCTCCAGCGTCGACGAACACGCCCGCTTCGGCGGAGTCGTGCCCGAGGTGGCCTCGCGCGCCCACCTGGAGGCGATGGTCCCCACGATCAACCGCGCCCTGAAGGAGGCCGGGGTCAGCGCCCGCGACCTCGACGGCATCGCGGTCACGGCCGGACCGGGACTCGCGGGGGCGCTGCTGGTGGGCGTCTCGGCGGCCAAGGCGTACGCGTACGCGCTGGGCAAGCCCCTGTACGGGGTGAACCACCTCGCCTCGCACATCTGCGTGGACCAGCTGGAGCACGGGCCGCTGCCGGAGCCGACCATGGCGCTGCTGGTGTCCGGCGGGCACTCCTCCCTGCTGCTGGCCCCCGACATCACCTCCGACGTACGGCCGCTGGGCGCGACCATCGACGACGCGGCGGGCGAGGCCTTCGACAAGATCGCGCGCGTGCTCCAGCTGGGCTTCCCCGGCGGACCGGTCATCGACCGGCTCGCGCGCGAGGGCGACCCGAAGGCGATCAACTTCCCGCGCGGGCTGACGGGCCCGCGCGACGCGGCGTACGACTTCTCCTTCTCCGGGCTGAAGACCTCCGTCGCCCGCTGGATCGAGGCGAAGCGGAACGCGGGCGAGGAGGTGCCGGTGCGCGATGTGGCGGCGTCCTTCCAGGAGGCCGTGGTGGACGTGCTGACGCGCAAGGCGATCCGGGCGTGCAAGGACGAGGGCGTCGACCACCTGATGATCGGCGGCGGTGTGGCGGCCAACTCCCGGCTGCGCTCGCTCGCGCAGGAGCGGTGCGACGACGCGGGGATCATCCTGCGGGTGCCGCGGCCGAAGCTGTGCACGGACAACGGCGCGATGGTGGCGGCACTGGGCGCGGAGATGGTCAAGCGGAACCGGCCGGCTTCGGACTGGGACCTGTCCGCGGACTCCTCGCTGCCGGTGACGGACCCGCACGTGCCGGGCGCCGGGGCCGGCGAGGGCGAGGGACGGGGCCATGCGCACAGCCACGACCACTCACACGGACACGGACACGGACACGGACACGATCATGACCACGTCCACGAGCTGAGCAAGGACAACCTGTACTCGTGAGCACCGTCGCGCTGATGTGGGAGGCCCGGGCCGCCGACGGCCGGGGCACCGAACTGCTGGAGTGGGCCCGGGCGCAGGTCCTCGCCCGGGAGCCGGTGCGCCGCGAGGTGTTCCGGGCCCCGCAGGACCGGGTGCTCGTGATCACCTGGTGGGAGGCGGCCGAGGGCGTGAGCGCGGATCTGCCCGAACTGCCGGAACCCGCGCCCGACTTGATCACGCGGGCGGTCCACCGCTGGCGGTTCGAGTCGGTGGGGGTCGACGAGGGCTGACCCGCCCGCCGGGCACATGCTCCTGGTGGGGGACTCGACCGTGCCTGGACGCGGTGCCGCTATGGTCATGTGCATGCCTCGTCGTGACCTGCCGCCCCCGCCGCCTCCCGCGCACCTGCGGGCCTGGCTGGACGAGACGGCCGTACGGGCCGACCGCGCGCGGTTCCTGCTGGACCTGGGACAACGCAGCCTGGGCCTGGGGCGGTTGCTGCTGCTCTGGTCCGTGTCCGCCGTCTTCGCGTTCGGCTGGTCCTTCGTCGGCATGGCCCTCATGGCCTTCGAGGAGGGCGACTTCGTCTCCTACCTCCTCGGGACCGTCTTCGTCGTGCTCGGCGCGGGCGTGCTGATCCCCGCCGCGTTCTGGTTCGCCTGGGGCGCCCGGCAGGACCGCCAGGTGCGCCGGCTGCTGTGCGCCTGGGCCGAGGCCGACCGGGACCCGGCGACCGACCGCCAGGTGCGGGCGCCCGGGCGGAGCCTGACCTGGCTGCTGGCCTCCTTCCTGCCGGCCGCGGCCGGACTGTGGCTGACCTTCGGGGTCGCGGTGTCGGCCCGGCCGGGCAAGGAGACGTACGGCGAAGTCGCGTACTACATGGGCCTCGGCATGATCCTTTGGATCACCGGGCTGCTGGGCGTGGCGAAGGCCGCCGCCCACTACCGCTGGGCCCTACGAGCCTTCCTCCGGGCAGAATCAAGCCCCGCCGGCGTTTGAGGCGCGGGGTCCGGGGCGGAGCCCCGACAGCCCGGGGTCGCCCCCGCGTCGGCCCAGCAGCGGATCACCGTACGGGCTTCGCCGCAGGCGCCCCGGCCGGTGCTCCGATCAGCATCGACGGGGCCCCCGCCACCCGGGTCAGGAAGACCGTCGCCGAGTTCGGGCCCTGCGGCTTCACTTTCCTGCGCAGCTCCTCCGGCTCGATCGCGGAGCCGCGCTTCTTCACGGTCAGGATGCCGACCCCGCGCTCGCGCAGCAGCGCCTTCAGCTTCTTCAGGCCGAAGGGCAGCACGTCGGTGATCTCGTACGAGGTCGCGTACGGCGTCGCGCGCAGCTCGTCGGCGGTGACGTAGGCGATGGTCGGGTCGATCAGCCGGCCGCCCAGCTGCTCGGCCACCTCGGCCACGAGGTGCGCGCGGATGACCGCGCCGTCGGGCTCGTAGAGGTAGCGCCCGACCGGTCCGGCCTCGGGGTCGGGCAGGGGCGCGGCCGTGTGCAGGGCGCGCGGGCCGGGCAGCAGCGTGGCGCGCACGGTCCCGGGCGCGGTGCCGAACCAGAGCACCGCCTCCTTGACGTCCCCCTGGTCGGAGATCCACTCCGCCTCGGCCTCCGCGGGGACCGCCTCGTGCGGGATCCCCGGGGCGATCTTGATGGCGGCGTACTTCGCCGCGCGGGCGGTCGCGACGGCCCACGACAGCGGCGGCGAGTAGGACTCCGGATCGAAGATCCGGCCGCGCCCGCCGCGCCGGGCCGGGTCGATGAAGACGGCGTCGTACGAGGACACGTCCACGTCCGTCACGTCCGCCTCCCGGACCTCGATCAGGTCCGCCAGCCCCAGCGCCTCGGCGTTGGCCCGCGCGACGGCCACCGTCAGCGGGTCGTGGTCCACGGCCAGCACCCGGATGCCGAGCCGGGCCAGGGCCAGGGCGTCCCCGCCGATGCCGCAGCACAGGTCCGCGAGGCTGCGTACGCCGAGGGCCGCGAGCCGCTCGGCGCGGTACGAGGCCACGGACGCGCGGGTGGCCATCTCGCCGCCGCCGGAGGTGAAGTACATCCGGAAGGCGTCCTGCGCCCCGAACTTCGCCACCGCCCGCTGCCGCAGCCGGGCCTGCCCGAGCGCGGCGGAGACCAGCCCGGCGGGGTGCTCGCGGCGCAGCCGGGTGGCGACGGCCAGCTCCTGGGCGGGGTCGTAGTCGCGGAGCGAGTCGAGGAGGGAGCGCCCCTCCGGGGTGAGGAGGGCGGCGAAGTCTTCGGGGGTCACGCTTCCATTGTCGGCGACGGGCCGGTGGGGCGGGCCGGCGGGCGGATCGGTGGGGCGGGCCGGTGGGCGGGCCGGTGGGGCGGGCCGGTGTGGGCCAGCCGGAGGAAGGTGGGGCGCCCCGTCGCGGTGTCTTCCGGGGAGTCGGCCCGCGCGGTGCCAGGATGCGCAGCTATGCAGCTAGTCCGACAAAAGGAACATAAGACGCAACTGGGTCACCGGCGCGCGGCACGTCCGCGCGGCCGGTTCGGGGTGGCGCTGACCGCGGTGCTCGTCGCCGCCCTCGGCACGGCGTGCAGCTCCGCGGAGTCCGGAGCCCCGGACAAGGCCGAGAAGGCCAAGACGGGCAAGGGCGCGGAAGCCGCGGGCGCGGCCGGCGCACTCGGCACCGCCGCGGAGCGGCAGAAGGCGGCCCAGCAGGCGCGCCTCGCCGCGGTGAAGAAGTGGCGCCTGGCCAAGCCGCCACTGCTCGCCCCGGCGGCGCCGAAGGAGAAGCCCGAGATCGAAACGCGCGATGGCTTCGAGGTGTATGACCACGAAGAGGAGGAACTGCCGCCGGTCTTCACCACCATCCCGACGGAGGACAAGGTCGTCTTCCTCACGATCGACGACGGGGCCGAGAAGGACCCCGAGTTCGTGAAGATGATGCAGGAGCTGAAGATCCCGTACACGGCGTTCCTCAGCGACTACCTCGTGCGCGACAACTACCCGTACTTCAAGGGCATGCAGGCCGCGGGCGTCGTCCTGAACAACCACACCCTCAACCACCGTTACATGCCGGCGCTGTCGTACGAGCAGCAGCGCCAGGAGATCTGCGGCCAGCAGGACATGATCCAGAAGCAGTTCGGCAAGCGGCCCACGCTCTTCCGCCCGCCGTACGGCAACTACAACCAGGACACGCTGCTCGCGGCCAAGTCCTGCGGGATCAAGGCGGTGCCGCTGTGGAACGCCGAGGCGTTCACGAACCGGATGGACTACCGGGAGTGGGACCGCGACCTGCACCCCGGAGACATCATCCTCACGCACTTCCGGGGACGGGAGGACTGGAAGGGCACCATGCCTGACATGATCCGTCATGTCATGAAGACCGTCACGGACAAGGGGTACGCCGTGGCTCGCTTGGAGGACTATCTGTGATGCACGCGCGCCGGTTGGTAGCCGGAACGCTGGCCGCCGGCGCGCTCGCGCTGTCCCTGACGGGGTGCGGGGACAGCGTGGAACCCATCGAACGGCTGGGCCGCAAGACGACGCACGCGCCGGACGCGGCCACTCCCACCCCGTCGCCGGCCCCGCCGTCGGCGGCGGGGAGCCCGGCGCCGGGCGGCGCGTCGGACGAGGCGTACAAGAAGTGGGGCCTGACGGCCCCGGTCCAGTACGCGCCGAAGCCCGCCCAGAAGCCGGCCCTGCCCCAGCCCGAGGCGGGCAAGGCCCGGGTCGTGGACCGAATACCCGTGCCGGCCGGGGAGAAAATAGTCTTCCTCACCTTCGACGACGGTGCGGAGAAGGACCCCGAGTTCCTGAAGATGGCCGCCGACCTCAAGCTGCCGATCAGCATGTTCCTGACGGACAGTGTGGCGGCGTCGGACTACGGACACTTCGAGAAGCTCCGCGACAACGGCTCGGCCAGCACGATAAACAACCACACGCTGACCCACCCGAACCTGCGCACCCTGCCGTTCGCGGCGCAGAAGCACGAGATATGCGGCCAGCAGGAGCGCCTGGAGAAGCGCTTCGGCCAGCGGCCGCCGCTCTTCCGCCCGCCCTTCGGCAACTACAACGACGACACCCTCCGGGCCGCCTCGGAGTGCGGAGTCTCGTCCGTGGTCCTGTGGCGCGTGTCGATGCAGATCACCAACTTCCAGTACGCCGAGGGCTCCGCCCTCAAGCCGGGCGACATCGTCCTGGCCCACTTCAGGGGCCCGTCCGAGCTCAAGGGCTCGACGGAGGTCCAGATGACGACGCGCATGCTGCAGCGCATCCAGGAACAGGGGTACCGGATCGGGCGGCTGGAGGACTACTTGTAGGGGGGCGGGGCGGAGCTTCGGTCGGGGAGGGGCGGCCTGGATGCAGCCGCCTTGTCGGAGCAAGACCCCGACCAGCCCCCGGCAGAAGCCGCCCGGAGCCGGTAGCGCATCAAATCGCTACGCGCTCCTCCCCGAATGGTGTCCGCCACCCGTCTGGGGCTGGTCATAAGCCGCCACAGATCGCTACCCGCTCCCCGGGATGGCGTCCGGCGCCCGTCTGGGGCTGATATCTGCGCGGTGGGTCGGGTTCTTCGGCGGCAGCTGCCGTCAGGAGGGGCTAGGCGTCGAAGTCGTACTCCAGCACGTAGGAAGCAGAGTCCAGAGTCATCTCGTTGACCTCAACGGCCCGCCCGCCCTCGGCGAATGCGGTACGGACGATCTGGATGACAGGTGTACCCATGGAGAGCGACAGCCGCTCGGCCTCGCCGACTGAAGGCATGCGGGACCGGATTTCCTCTCGGAAGTGAACGGGCTCATGCCCCAGCTCGGCCAGTCGCGCGTACGTCCCGCCGGGCCCGGTGTCGGCCTGAGTGATGGCAGAGTCCGCGACGACGTCCGACGGCAGGTATGACGTCGCGAAGAGCACGGGCTTGCCATCAAGCACGAAGCGGCGGCTGCGTGCCCACACCTGTGTCCCCGCGGGAATGCCAAGGGCGTCCGAGATGCGGTTGTCCGCCTCTTCCTCACGCACCTCGATCTGATCGACAACCAGCTCTCGATCCTTGGAATCGGCGGACCAGATGGAGCGGCCTGAGCCCCACTGGTCGTGCGCCAGCCGCTGGATACCGCGCCGCCGCAAGGGCTTGAACGCTCGGACGAAGACGCCGGCACCCTTCCGTGCCTCCGCGAGGCCTTCGTTCTGCAGGACGCCGAGGGCCTGGCGCGCGGTCATCCGGGCGACCTCGTACGTGGCCATGAGGTCGTTCTCGCCTGGCAGGCGGTCGCCCGGGCCGTACTCGCCCGACTGAATGGCCGTTCTCAGCGCATCAGCGATCCGCTGGTACTTCGGCTGGCGGGTGCTGCCCTGGCTGGTCATGAACCGATCACTCCTTCTCCTCTCTAGACACCCTAGGGCCACGGGTAGGCCGCCGCACGTACCAGGGGTGTGGCCTACTTCCGCCTAGATCTCTAGAGATGTGTTGACGAATGAGGTGGCGTCCGCTGTAGTGAAGGCATCTCTAGAGAGGCTGCTTGTGGAGCGGTCTCACGAGTGAGGAGTGATCTGCATGCCGCAGCGCCGTGATGTGTCCGGTGTCGACACGGAAGACGTCTCCTCGGTGAGGGTTGCTGCCATAGGCGAGCCCAGCGCGGATCTCCTGGACCGGGCGCTGGTCGGCTGGGAGCGCTTCCTCAGCACCCTGCAGGGGGTGTCCGATGAGTGAGCAATACGAATACGTTCCGCACCGACTCCTGCGCCGACGTGTCCGCGACATCGCTTCCGGAGTCGAGGGTGAGCTGATGGCCGTGATCAACGAGAACGTCTCGGACGGCGACATCGAGTACTGGATGGAGCTGGCCTGCATCCGTGGCGCGTCCGGCCGTGAGTTCACCAACTCGGTCACCAATGTCGAGGCCACGGGCTGGCGCCGGACGCCCTCTCGGGGGAGCGCGTAGCGATCGATGGCGGCTTGAGCGCAACTCACGCTCGGCTGGTCGACGCCCACTCACCTCAGCGGCCCATCAGACCGGTGGCGGCCTATGCCCGGCCCCAGGCGGCTGCAACCAGGCCGCCCCACCTCCGAGATCCCGCCCCGCCGCCACACGCCCCCGAAGCTGCCCCGCCCCCCCCGAAGCCGCCCTCAGGCCCGCGCCCCGGTGTCCGCCCCCGTCACCACCGGTGTGATCGTGGTTTCGGCCGGGCCGCGGGCGTCGGCTTCGCGTTGGCGTTCCGCGCTGTCGCTGATGCGGAGGAGCAGCGCGATCATGATCCAGTTGGCCAGCAGGGACGAGCCGCCCTTCGCCAGGAAGGGCAGGGCCTTGCCCGTCAGGGGGATCAGGCCCGTCACGCCGCCCGCGACCACGAAGACCTGGAGGGCCAGCGCCGAGGCCAGGCCCACCGCCAGGAGCTTGCCGAAGGGGTCGCGGGCGCCCAGTGCCATCCGTAGGCCCCGCTGCACGAGGAGCGCGTACAGGATCAGTACGGCCATCACCCCCGCCAGGCCGAGTTCCTCGCCCACCGTCGTCAGGATGAAGTCGCTGCGCCCCGCGAACGCGATCAGCTCGGGGTGGCCCATGCCCAGCCCGGTGCCGGAGATCCCGCCCGTGCCGAAGCTGAACAGCGCCTGCGCGGACTGGTCCGAGGTGACCCCCGGGGGCCGGGTCTCCCAGTAGTACGACAGCGGGTTGAGCCAGGCCGCCACCCGTGCCTTGACGTGCGGTTCGGTGGAGCCGACCACGAAGGCGCCCACCGAGGCCATGACCAGGCCGCACACGATCCAGCTGGTGCGCTCGGTGGCCACGTAGAGCATCACCACGAAGACGCCGAAGAAGATCAGCGAGGTGCCGAGGTCGCGCTCGAAGACCAGGACGAGCATGGACACGATCCACACCGTGATGATCGGTCCGAGCTGGCGCATCGGCGGCAGTCGCATGCCGAGGAACTTGCGGCCCGTCAGGGCCAGCGAGTCCCGGTGGATGACCAGGTAGCCGGCGAAGAAGATCGCGATCATGATCTTCACGAACTCGCCCGGCTGGAGCGAGAAGCCGAAGAGCTTGATCCAGCGCTTCGCGCCGTACGTGTCCGCGCCGAAGAACGCCGGTGCGATCAGCAGCACCAGCGCGACGGCCATGGTGATGTAGATGAAGCGTTGCAGCAGGCGGTGGTCGCGCAGCAGGGCCAGCACCAGGAGGCAGGCGGCGACCCCGACCACCGTCCACATCAGCTGGCCGGGTGCGTTGGCGTCCGAGTTGTACCGCTCGATGTAGCCCTGGTCGAGGCGGTGCAGCAGGACCAGCCCGAGCCCGGTCAGCAGCATGGCGAGGGGCAGGATCAGCGGATCCGCGTAGGCCGCGAACCGGCGCACGCCCAGGTGACCCACGAGCGACAGCAGGCTCAGGCTGATCGTGAAGCCCGTGAGGTTGGCGGGCAGCTCCCCGTTCATCGCCAGGCCCGCGCACACGTGCCCGAACACGGCGATGGCGACGACCAGGAGGAGGAGCAGCGCTTCGGTCCGGCGGCGGGCACCCGCCGTCGTCAGGGGCCTCAGTCCACGCACGGGATGCCGCCGCCGTCCGGGGTGGAGGGGGTGGGCGGCGAAGCCGGCGGTGGCGGGGACGAGGAGGGGGGTGACGCCTCAGGTGACACCGGTGCCGGTGCGCCCGGGGTCCCCGGTGCGCTCGGGCTCGCAGTCGGCTTGGGTCCGATCTGCTCGGCAATGAGGCGCTCTATCTTCATATCATCTACGACGTTGACGTCCTCCCCATGGTTCCTTCCGAAGCGCTCGACGGGAAGCGTCGTGAAGTGCACCCGGCCGCCGGACAGGTTCTTCGCCTGCTTCACGAACGACAGCAGATCCCATCCCTCGTCCGTCACCACGTCCTGTTTCGCCGCATCGATCAGCTTGATCAGCTTCCCCGGGTCGGTGAAGGTCCCGGCCGAGTTCAGCTTCTGCGTCGCGCCGGCGAGGAAGGCCTGCTGCCGCTTCGTCCGGTCCAGGTCGCCCCCGTCCAGGCCGTGCCGCTGGCGCACGAAGGCGAGCGACTGCCCGCCGTCGAGGGTCTGCCGGCCGGCCGGGAAGTCGGCGCCCGAGTACCTGTCCTTCACCGCCTTGTTCAGACACACCGGTACGCCGCCCAGCGCGTCCGCCAGGTGGTAGAAACCGGCCAGATTCAGCTCGGCGAAATGATCGACCGGGACCCCCAGGAACGCGCGCACCGTCTCGATCTGCGCCTTCCGCCCCGCCTCCCGGCCGTCCCGCTCCAGCTGCCGGGAGTCCTTGACCCCCTGCCCGGCGAGCTGCTCCTGCCGCTTCTCCTTCGCCAGCCCGTACGCCTTCTTGATCTTGTCCTTCCCGTGGCCGGGTATGTCGACGAAGTCGTCGCGCGGGATCGAGAAGGCCTTCGCCTGGCTGCCGTCCCCGGGCACGTGCAGCAGGATCAGGGTGTTCGCGTTGTAGCCGCCGATGTCCGAGCTGCCGGCGTGCAGCTTGTCGAGGACGTCCTGCGGCAGGTCCTGGCCGTTCTGGTCCTTACGGCTGTCCAGGCCCATCAGCAGGATGTTCGTGTCGCCGGACTTCGACTTCTCGGCGCCCTCCAGGGCCTTGGAGCTGCCGATGCTGGAGGCCAGGTCCTTGTACAGGTACCAGGCCCCGCCGCCCGCCATGACCGCCAGCGCGCAGCCGGTGATCAGCAGGGTGCGGCCCAGGCGCCTGCGACGGGACGGCCGGTGGGACGTCGGCCGGGACGTCCGGCGGCCTCGGGCGGTCGTCTTCCTCCGGTGCGCGCTCATGCCTGCCGATGCTGCGGCCCCGGCGCTGAGGAAAACCTGAAGATCCTGAAAGCGGCTTCAGGTCCGCTGCCTGCGCGCGGGCAGGCGCAGGACCAGCCGCGCACCCCCGGCGGGCGCCGGCAGGGCCCGTACGTCGCCCCCGTGCGCCCGTGCGATCTCCCGGGCGATGGCCAGGCCCAGCCCGGTCCCGCCGCCGGCCCGGCCGCGGTCCGCGTCCAGCCGTACGAACCGCTCGAAGACCCGGTCGCGGTCCGCCTCCGGGATGCCCGGGCCGTCGTCCGTCACCTCCAGCACCGCCCAGCCGTCCCCGGACCCCTCCGCCCGGACCACGACCTGCGCGCGGGCGTGCCGCAGGGCGTTGTCCACGAGGTTGGCCAGTGCCCGCTCCAGCCGCGCCGGGTCCCCGGCCGCCGGTACGGGGGCCCGCGCGTCCAGCCGTAGCCCGACCGGGGGCTCTCGCCGGCGGGCCAGGTCCTCCGCGGCCAGCAGCGCCAGGTCCACCGGCTCGGTCCGTGGCGGCGGCCCGCCGTCCAGCCGGGCCAGCAGCAACAGGTCCGCCGCGATCCCCTGGAGCCGCTCGGTATCGGCCAGCGCGGCCTCCACCGACTCCCGGTCGGGGCGGTCCAGGGCCAGCGCCACCTCCAGCCGGGACCGGACGGCGGCCAGCGGGTTGCGCAGCTCGTGCGAGGCGTCCGCGGTGAACTGCCGCTGCCGCGCGTCGGAGCGCTCCAGCCGGTCCAGCGTGTCGTTGACGGTCCGGGCCAGCCGCGCGATCTCGTCGGCCCCGCCCGGATCCGGGACCCTGCGGTCCAGCTCGCTCGCGGTGACCGCCGCCAGTTCGGTGCGGATCGCCGTCACCGGGCGCAGCGCATGGCCCGTCACCCACCAGGCCAGGGCCGCGGCGAAGCCGATCAGCGGGGGCGCCCCGGCGAGCAGGCCGGCCGCGACGGCCCGGGTCGCGTCGTCCACGTCGCCGAGCACGGTCATCGCGTACACCGTGCCCGCGTCGTGGGCCCCCGGCACGCCGGGCACCTCGACGGCCACCACCGCGCGGCGCTCCAGGCCGGGGCGGGCGGGCGGCAGTACCGCCGAGCGGGAGTCCTCGCCGGGCCCCGGACGCAGCTCGCCGAGGTCGGGGGCGTCCTTCGGGTCGCCGCTGCTGGCGACGGTCCGCCCGGCCGCGTCCCGTACGAGGACCAGGTCCACGCCGCCCTCGGGCGCGGGCAGCCGGCCGCCGGGCGGGAGGGTCCGGCCGTCGAGCTGGGCGGCGACCTTGCGGGCGGCGAGTTCGGTGCGGCCGGTGGTGTTGTCGAGCAGATTGGCCCGCAGCAGGCTGTGCAGCCAGAGCCCGCCGGCGGCCAGGACGGCGGCCATCGCGAGGGCGGCGGCCGCGGCGGTGCGGGCGCGGAGGCTCAGGCGCGGGCTCGCGCTAGCCACCGTCGGGGGACATGCGGTAGCCGGTGCCGTGCACGGTGAGGATCGAGCGGCGGCCGAAGGGTGCGTCGATCTTCTTGCGCAGCGAGGACACGTACACCTCGACGATGTTGGGGTCGATGTCGTGCGGGGCGTCCCAGACCTCGTCGAGGATGTCCTGCTTGGCGACGGCCCGGCCGGGCTGCTCCATCAGGCAGGCCAGGACGCCGAGCTCGCGGGCCGTCAGCTCGATGTCGTGGGGGCCGCGCCGGCAGCGGCGGGCCGGTGGGTCGAGGACGAGGTCGCCGGCCTGGAGCGTGCCGCGGTCGGGGGCGCCGGCGCGGCGGGCGAGTGCCCGGATGCGGGCGGCCAGGACCACGAAGGAGAACGGCTTGGTGAGGTAGTCGTCCGCGCCGGAGTCCAGGCCCTCGGCCTCGTCGTACTCACCGTCCTTGGCGGTGAGCATCAGCACCGGGGTGGTGTCGCCGTGGGTGCGCATGCGGGTGCAGATCTCGTGGCCGCCGATGCCGGGGAGCATCAGGTCGAGCAGGACGACGTCGTACGGCCCGCCGGCCAGAGCGAGGTCCAGGCCGCGGTGGCCGTCGTGCGCGACCTCGACGAGATGCCCGTCGGCGGCCAGGCCGCGCCGCAGGGATTCGGCCAGGCCTTGCTCGTCTTCGACCACCAGGATGCGCACGCCCCAAGCGTCACATACTGGGCCGTATCCTCGGCGGGCTCGGCTGCGCCGTGCTTGCCGGGGTGTGGGGCGGGGCCGCTCCGGAGCGTCTCCTCGGCCGCTTCCCCTGCGGGGGCCTGGCCGGGTGCGGCGGCGTTGCTGGGGCTCTGCCCCAGGCCCCGCGCCTCAATCGCCGGCGGGGCTGGGTTGGGCGTCGGGTGTGGGCCGGGGCCGCCGCTTCCCCTGCGGGGGGCTCGGCGGGTGCGGCCTCGGCTGCGCCGTGCTTACCGGGTGTGGGCCGGGGCCGCTCCGGAGCGTCTCCTCGGCTCGCGCAC